>JBOFVP010000186.1:0-3624 GCA_051653165.1 Clostridium sp. | reverse complement strand
TGAGTTTATTTTTAATAAGAATGAGGATGTTTCTAAGGTTGCTGTTATTGAGCGTCATCAAAATACAGGTAATGTTGCTGTTGCTCTTTTAAAGGGATATGGAATTAAGGAAGGAGCTATAGCTCTTTCAATAGCTCATGATTCACACAATATAATAGTTGTTGGAGTTAATGATTCTGATATGGCCTTTGCAGTAGAGGAGTTAATCGCCCAAGGGGGAGGAATTATTCTAGTTAAGGATAAAAAGGTAATTGAAAGTATGCCAATGGAAATTGGGGGACTTATGAGTAATAAGTCTGGTGAATGGGTTGATGAGAAGCTAAAGAGTATTCATAGAATTGCCCATGAGGTTTTAAGTGTAAATGAATCAGTTGAGCCTGTTATGACACTTTGCTTTATGTCACTACCAGTTATTCCAGAGATTAAAATTACGGATATGGGGTTATTTGATGTAACTAAATTTGAATTCATATCCATAGAAGCATAGAACGGGGGACATACTAATGACTAATAAGGAAAATAAAATTCCTCTATTTTGTACAGGGGATATTGGTGGATTAACTTATACACTTACTAATAATATTGTTAACTACTTAATTGTTATAGCAACCCTTTCTGGGGTTCTTGGATGGTCAGATGAGCTTGTATATGGAAGAGTTATTCCAGGGCTTTCAATTGGTCTTTTAATAAGTGGATGTTATTATGCATATATGGGATATAAGCTTGGAAAAAAAGAGGGAAGAACAGATGTTACAGCTCTTCCTTCTGGAGTTTCTACTCCTGCTATGTTTGTTATATTATATGGGGTAATTATGCCCCTTCATTATGCACTTGGGGATGCTGAACTTACTTGGTCAGCAGCTGTTGCAGCTTGTTTTATTGGGGGACTTGTAGAGTTCTTTGGTGGATTTGTTGGTCCATGGATGAAGAAAAGAATCCCAAGGGCTGCTCTTCTTGGTACAGTAGCTGGTATTGGATTTATATGGATGGCTACTCAAGGGGTATTTGATGTATTTAGTGATCCAATTATTGGGCTTCCAATTTTACTTGTGGCTATGGTTGGTGTCTTTGGGGGATACCTATTTAAAAAGAAGTTTCCACCTCTTGTTCTTGCAATTGTTGGGGGAATACTTTATGCACTTGCCCTTGGACGTACAGAAATTGATTTTTCAGGAATAGGGTTCTATATACCAAATCCAGCAACTTCAATTCAAGCTTTAATTAATGGATTTGCTGTTGTAGCTCCTTATCTTACAATTATTATTCCTATTGAAATATATAATTTCATTGAAACAATGGATAATGTTGAGGCTGCAAATGCAGCTGGAGATAACTATAGCATTAGGGAGGCTCAGTTTGTGGATGGAATTTGTACAATGATTTCTGCAAGTTTTGGGGGAGTTGTTCCTAATACAGTTTGGTTAGGCCATGCAGGACTTAAGAAAACTGGGGCTAGAATTGGTTTCTCTTGGGTTGGTGGAGTTCTTCTTGGAATTGCTGGATTACTTGGATTATTTACATTCTTTAGTAAGCTAGTACCACCTGCCATTGCAGCAATAACTTATTTATGGTGTTCTGTTGTTATGGTTTCTCAAGCCTTTAAGGATTGCAAGGTTAAGCATTATGCGGCTATTGCTGTTTCAATGGTTCCACCTGTTGCTGACTTCTTATTTACTCAGGTAACTGGGGCTGTTGGTTTTGCAGATGTATGGACTGAAACACTTCCATCTGGGGTGGTTGGTTATCAGCCTGAGGTGGCTCAGTATCTAATTGACCATGGTGTTATGTGGAGAGGGGTTAGTGAGGTTAAGTCTGGTGCAATAATTATTGGTATTATCTTGGGGACTATTACTGTGTTTATTATTGATAGAAGACTTGATAAGGTGGCTGTTACTGCTTTTGCAGCGGCAATTCTTGCAACCTTTGGATTTATTCATAGTGCAGCTTTAGGTTTTTATATTTCTTCACCATTTGTTATTGGATATGCAGTGTTTGGGGTGATTGCTTATATTCTTCATCTTGGACGTGGAAAATGGTTTGATGCACCTGAAGATTATGAGTACGTTTAAAAAGTGAAGAAGTAAGGGTGAATAGATAAGAGCTGTGGGGGTTTCAACCTACACTTTTCACTATTGTTTATTACTTTATCTGATCGGTACCAGTGCTAACACTACCACCTCTGCAGGTGGGAGTTAAGCACTGTTACGCGCCTAGATAAGTTCTTCTAAGCATCAGATGGAGTAATGTTAAATTTTACAAACTCCACCTGATGCTTAGAATCACTTGATAAAGAGTTATTCGAAACCACGGACATGTGTCGTGGTTTTTATATTTTTTTAGTATTCTTAAATGTTTTAAAGTACATAGTTTTAGGGTATAATATGGATAAAGGGAAGGTGAGTTTGATGGCAATATACTTAAATACAGATAAATCCTTAGAACTTTTCAAAGTATTAAATAGAAGTAAATACTTTGTAGATAAATCACTAATAATAGATAAAATAAATAAAGTTATAGGGACAACGGATAGATTTTTATGTATTACAAGACCAAGAAGGTTTGGTAAGTCATCAGTTGCAGATATGCTAGGAGCTTATTACTCAAAGGCAGTAGACTCAAAGGAAATTTTTGATAAGCTTAATATTAGTTCAGTTAATGGATATGAAGAAAATTTAAATAAATATAATGTAATAAATATTAGCTTTAATACAATTCCTGATACTAACATATGTTACGAAAATTATATAGAAATGATAAGAAAAGGATTAATAAAAGATATAGTAAATAAATACCCTGAAATCAAGGAAGAAGAATATTTTAATATAGGTGATATGCTAAATGCGACCAAGGATAAATTTATTTTTATAATTGATGAGTGGGATTACATTTTCAACAATAATTTATTTATAGAGAATCAAGATAATTTCTTAGAATTTATAAGAAACCTTTTAAAGGATAAAGCCTATGTGGCTCTTGCATATATGACAGGAGTATTACCAATAAAGAAGTATTCAACAGGAAGTGCTTTAAATATGTTTCAAGAATTTACTTTTCTAAAGGATAGACAATATGGAGAATTCTTTGGATTTACTGAAGATGAGGTTAAAGCTTTATGTTTAAAAAGTAAAGGAGTGAGCTTTCAAGAGCTAGAAAGTTGGTACAATGGATATACTACAGCAACAGGAATAAGAGTATATAACCCAAGATCGGTTTCAATAGCACTTTTAAATGATTATTGTGAAAGTTATTGGACTAGTACTGGAGCCATGGATGAAGTTAAAAATTACTTAAAGTATAATACTCTAGAAATTCGTGATGATGTTATTGAAATGGTTAGTGGGGAAGAAATTGATATAACTATAAAAGAAGAGTTTAGAGCAGGTCAAGGGGAGCCAAAAACGAAGAAAGAAATTTACTCAGCAATGATAATTTTAGGGTTTTTATCCTATTATGATGGGTATTTAAAGATACCAAATAAAGAACTGCTTGAAGAATTTCAAAAGGCTTTAGAGGATGAGTCATTTGGTTATGTTTCGGAAATAATTGAAAACTCAAGAACAATGCTAAAGGCCTCAGTAAATGGAGATACACTAGCTGTAACTAAGATACTACACCATATCCATA
>JBOFVP010000185.1:0-2710 GCA_051653165.1 Clostridium sp. | reverse complement strand
AGGAAAACAGAATTAAAAGCACAAGTAATAAACAATATGATAGAAAAGCAAATGCTATTTTTAGTATGGAAGGTACTTATAAAAAAGGTGGTAAAATCAATATTAATTTAAGTTTGATAAATGTGATTAAACTACATTCAGTAAAATTAAATTATAAATATGATAATAAATTAATAAGAGTAGATAAAATAATAGTAGATTCAAACATTAGTAATGAAGGTTTTAAAGAAACAAGAAAGAATATTAATAACTTAAATGGACATTTAGACTTTGAAGGTGAAATTCAGGGAAGCAATAAATTTACTGGTTCATCAGGTATTATAAAAATAGAAGCTACAATGTTAACAGATGAAAAGTTAATTCTTAATAAGGGATTATTAAATTTAGAAGTATTCAATGTACAAGATGAAAAGGTTACTTTATATGAGATTGATGAGAAGATAAATTCAGATGTAGGTATATTAGAGCTTGCGAAGGTTGCAAAGTATAGCTCAATATGGTAACGAAGGCATGATAAGATTATATGTTATAAATAAAAAGAAATATAATGAAAGTTATATTAAAGATGTAGATGAGTATAACAAAGCACAACATAAAAATAAAGACGTGGTTATACTTATGGATACTACTAAAACAATGAGACAGTCTTATAGGATGGTTAAGGGTGAAGTTGATAATTTTATTAAAGCTTTGTATAATAATGGTAATAATAGAGTTGGATTAATGGGAATTTAATAGTAATCCAACGATAATAGGTGACGGGGGTACTGAAGGAAGTAAAGTGTATGATATTAAAAACGAGATTTCCACGAGAGAGACAGTGGAACTTGAAGAGTTAATTAATGCTTTTGAAGAGATGTATAGTACTCTATATCATATAAAAACAGCTAATGATATATTTGTTTCAAATGATGATGTATCTCAACAGTTAATGTGTTATATTCAATCAAAGCAATATTCGAGTATTCAGTTTGATATATTAACTTTACCAGATAAGGGACTAATGAGAATATTAAATTGTAATTATCCAGGGTGGAGCAAGTATAAGGAAGTTGATTTAAGGGTAGGTAATAGTATTATAGATTTACCACATATGATAGTTGCTTTAAATATAAATAGAGCAGGTGTTGCAGAAGTGTTAGATACTAGTGGTATTAGCAAGCATAGTGGTGGGTTTATAGGAGATTTACAACAATCCATTGGACATGCATTAAGTTACAGTAATGCAAAAAGTTCAGATGAATTTGCAAAGGATGTTATTAAAAGTGTTGGTGTAGATATTATTGTAAGGCCTGATGGTAAAGATGAATCTTCATACTTTTCAGTTGCAGATTTAAATTCAGATTTGGATGCAGTAAATATATTTAGAGAATATGTTGTTAATAATGACAATGTAGTAACTGCTATGCAAGAGTATTACACTAGTGAAAAGCATTCTAATAGGGGGAGTGAGTTTATAAGAACTATTAAGTAATTAGCATGATTTATGATTAATGGGAATGGTAAGGAAGGAGGTATAATGATGACTAAGAAAAGAATTATTCTAATATTTATATTGGTTATAACGATTACGAAAGTAGTATCATGTGTAAGAGAAAGTACTGATTTGAATGATAAAATAAGCAGTAGTTCACAAATTTTAAATACAGTGAAAGAATTTGAAAAATTACTTGGAGCTAGTATTTTAAAACAAGTTTATCTTTGTGAAAGTGCTAAAGATTATTCAAGTTTTAAACCAAGTGAGGAGAGAGTTTTATTACAACAATATACTTTTGAGATAAATGACAGAGAGCTAATTAGTGAATTAATTATGTACATTGATGAGTTTATATATGTATATAACAATAAATATGATTACATGAGGTTAGAAGAATATGATAAAAGAAAGTTAGAAGAAATAAAGAGTAAGATAATTGAAATAAAAGAGATAGTAGTTAAGTGGAGAGAGGATAATAGACATAGAAGTATGTTCATTGACTAAATTTAAAAAAGGGGATTCAAAACTTGAATCCCCTTAAAGCTATTAAACCTTAAACTTAGTAACAGTCTTGTCAGTAAGAGAAGCACCATATTTAGAAGCTAATGCATCAATCTTAGTAAGAAAAATATTCTTAAGTATAATAGTATCATTAACATTACTAATAGAAAAACTAGTCTTTTCACCATTACCAGCAAGGAACACCATTGTTAATGAATATTCCATAAAAAAGTCCTCCTTTCATTTTTATTAAAGAAAATCAAACTATAAAGAGAGAGAGGATAGTGAAGAGATGTGGTGGAAACTGCATACAATTTCTTTGATTTAATTGTCCAAGTCCTATAATTTCAAAAACTCCAAAGGAGTTTTAAGAAATTTATAAAGAAAAGTGTGTAAATAAAACAGTGAATTTCAGCTAATGACATAGGCATTAAATAAAAATAATATTTTGCTCCAATAGTTCCAAGAGTAAATAACAATGTAATTAGTGGAACAGCCCTTTAGTGGCTAGTACATTAATTTCTTTGTTATAAATATCAAGATAAAGATACAACACTAAGAGTACTATATAAAGGTTAAATGCAAAACTAACTTCCGTAGGTTTCAAGTTTGCATCATTGAGAAGTTCTAGTGATACTTGTCCTCAAATCTTGATCTCTTATTTTTTAAAAAGCAGAAGTTACTTTTTCAATTTACGTGCCTAAGAATATATGGATAAAAAGTAAAAAAAAA
>JBOFVP010000184.1:0-6876 GCA_051653165.1 Clostridium sp. | reverse complement strand
ATCTTATATCAAAGAATATATATAAATTATTTAAAAATACAAATGGCATATTGGCACTAGCAGTAAAGAATGTATATACCTCTAAATTACTAAAAGGAAATATAAACTTACTATTTATATCCCTGCTTGTTATAGTTTTAATTAATTCGGCAGGAAATAGTATGACAAGAGTTATTACAGAAGCATATAAGAATTTGAGGTATGACCTTAGAGTAGATATGGATAGTAGCGAATATACAAATGATATTGATAAAGTGGAAAATTTACTTAAAGAAAAGGAAGCAATTGATGATAAAACAATTCAAAAATTAAGTTTAACAAATGTTAACATTAATGATAAGTCAGTATATATGGTAGGTATTGATGAAGATAAATACTTAAATTACGATGAATATATAGATTGGGAAAATGATAAATTTAAAGAAGCATTTGATAAATTTACTAATAAAGAAGAAAAAGGTGTGATACTATCACAAAAAGCAGCTAAATATATAAATTCAAAAATTGGTGATTTAATAGATGTGGAATATAAAGGAGAAAAAACTCAATTAGAAGTTGTAGGTATAGTAGATGGTAAAATGGAATATAACAGTGTATTCTTTTTAGTTAAAAATAGTACCGTTGAAAAGTACTTTCCAAATATAAAATGTAATACTATTATATGTAATTTTAAAAACTCAAATTATAAAGTATCAGATGATTTAAGAAAAGAAGTATCTTATAATGGGGGAAGTATAACTACTTATGAGGAAAGTATAGACCTTAATGTTAGAAGTAATTCTCAAATAATAAATGTCTTAAATATTTTTACTGTAATTGCAATTTTAATTGCTGGATTTGGTGTATTAAATAATATCATGATAAGTTTTATTCAAAGAAAAGGAAGTTTTGCTGTATTAGCGGCACTAGGTCTGGAAAATAAACAAAGAATAAGCATGATTATTTTTGAATCATTATATATCAATATTTTATCAATAATAATTATAATGATATCTCAAAATATACAGTTATGGTATGCATCTAAGGTTACAGAGGTAGTTGGGTTATCTTTAAACATAGTATTTAATTATAAAATGTTACCTTTTATGATTTTAATAACTTTAATAGTAATTTTAGTTTCAATTATTCCTGTTATTGTTAAGAGTAGGAAGTTTTCAATTATAGAATCTATTAGAAGAGAATAGGAGGATTTAATATGTCAGTTATATCCGTTAAAAATGTTGTGAAAAAATTTAAAACTGGAAATGAAGAGCAATGTGTATTAAATAAAGTTTCTTTTGAGGTTGAAAAAGGGGATTTTATTTCTATAATGGGACCATCAGGGTGTGGTAAATCTACCTTATTATATTTACTAGGGGGATTAGATAGTGTTAGTGATGGGACAATATCTATTAATGGTAAGGATTTAAGTAAACTTAAAGAAAAAGAAAAAAGTATTATGAGACGTAATGAGGTAGGGTTTGTATTTCAGTTTTATAATCTTGTTCCTAATCTTTCAGTGGAAGACAATATAATGGTACCTATTATTTTAGAGAAAAAGAATACAAAAGATTACAAAAAAAAACTAGATGAATTGCTTGAGATTACAGGTTTAACCGGTAAGAAAAACATGCTACCAAGAGAGTTATCAGGAGGTCAACAACAAAGAGTTGCAATTGCAAGGGCATTAATTTTTGATCCACTTATAATTTTAGCTGATGAGCCTATTGGTAATTTAGACTCTAAGACAGGACTAACTATAATGAGTTTATTTAAAGATATTAATAAAAAATATAAAACTACAATAATACAAGTTACTCACTCGTTAGAATCAGCAAAATATGGTAATAAAATTATAAATATTAGAGATGGTGATATAGTAGACAACCATTAGAAAGGACTATTATACTTATGAATAAAAAATTTAATACCAATTTAAGTTTATTCCTATTTGGACAAGGTTTGTCAAGTTTAGGAACTTTAATACAAAAGTATAGTGTATCCTTATTTGTATTATCATTGACTCAATCTAGTAAGATATTTGCTATTGTTATGATATTATCATCCATACCTAATATCATCTTAGGACCTTTTGGAGGAGTTTTAGGGGATAGATTGGATAAAAGAAAATTAATGATATATCTTGATTGTTTAAGTGGGGGTATATTAGTTGTAACGTTTGTAGTATCAAAATACACAGGTGTTAATTTATGGTTTTTATGTGTGATAATTACTTCGTTAAGTGCAATAAGCTCTTTGTATATTCCTTCTGCAAATTCTGCTATTCCTTTTTTAGTATCAAAGGATGATTTAATAAAAGCTAATTCATTAAATACATTCATCATTACATCAACAAATGTAATAGCACCTATTATCAGCGGTTTTTTGTTTGCGCTAGTAGGAATAGAAGTAATTATTATTATAAATGCAGTTACATTTCTTTTCTCTGCTATTATTGAAGTAATAATGAAGATAGATTCAAATAACAGTAGTGAAGAAAAATTATCTACTAAAGTAGTTATAGATGATTTTTTACAAGGAATACATTCTATAAAAAGAAATAGTAGTATTAAGATAATTATACTATGCTCTTTTTTATGTAGTATAATTGTTATGCCAATTTACACTATAGCTATTCCATATGTGAGTAAAGTTACTTTTGCGTTTTCCGATATTCAGTATGGATTAATAGAATCAATTATTATGATTGGACTATTAATTGGTGCGCTATTAATAAATATTTTAAATAGAAATGTTAGTTTAAAGAATATATTAAGTTTTTCCATAATAATCGTTAGCTTATTTATTATTGTTTTAGGAGCATTAGTTTATATAGAACAAATAACTTTAAAGTTTAATATAAATATACTATTTACCTCTTTTTCTATTATATGCTTATGCGTAGGTGCTATTATATCCAATATAAGTATCTCTTTAATAAGCCTATTACAATTAGTTGTTGATAAAGAAAAAATTGCTAGAATTAATTCAATTATAATTTCATTATCAACTATAACTGTACCTATAGGACAAGCAGTTATAGGTCTACTTTTGGAGAGTGTTAAAAGTGAGATAGTATTAATTGGTAGTGCACTTATCATGTTAATATTAGGGATAAATTATAGAAAAAAAATATGTGATACTTTTGATTCTGAAAATGAACCAATAGAAATTTCATAATGTAAGGAGATTAATAAGTGAAATGATTAAAGTTTTCATAATTCCATCAGCAGGGAGTATTGGTTATGAATATAATGACTGGAGCAAATATGCTGATTTAAAAGTGCAATTCATTCAATTAAAATATTTAGGTAGGGGAACTAGATATAAGGAAGGGAGTTATAAAGGTTTTGAGCATTGTATAGAGGATATTTATAATCAAATAATTAATGAATTAAATGATGAAGATGAATATGCATTGCTAGGTCATAGTATGGGGACATTAATACTGCATAAGATTTATTATAAATTACTAAAAAATAGAAAAAAGAGGCCAATTCATTTATTTATGACAGGTGCTAATACTCCTATTAATTTTACCGTGGATAAATTAATTAAAATGAGTAAAAAGGAGTTTACAGAATATTTTATAAAGCTAGGAGGTATGTCTCAGGATATACTTAATAACAAGGACTTATTAGATTATGCAATAGAAAATATTCTAGAAGATATAAACTTGTTAAGTGAATATAGGTTTATAAAAGAATCAAAAAAGATAGATATACCTGTTACAATTATGAATGGAATTTATGACAACCTTAGGGATAATAAGAAAGATTGGGATATTTTTCTACAAAAAGACTGTGAGTATATAAGTTTTAAGGGAGGGCATTTCTTTATATTAGAAGATTCAGTAAATGTAATTAGTACTATTGTTAGATGTATAAATAATGTTTTAACACTTAAATAATTTCATTACAAGATAATTGAATTAAGCTATTATATCAGAGATGCAACATACTATATATGGATATATTTATTTTAAATATAGAAAATGAAGTAGATGTAAATAAGTATCTTAAGTTTTTAAATTATTTAAGTATAGAAAGAAAAGAAAAAACTGTAAGGTATAGGAAAGATAAAGATAAAATTACAAGTATATTATCAGAAATTCTAATAAGGGTGATACTGGCTGAAATAAAAAAAGTAAAAAATGAAAAAATAACATTTACCTATAATGAATATGGAAAACCCAAACTAATTGGTGATAATAATTTTCACTTCAATATTTCTCATTCTGGAAAATTCATAGTTATTGCTATTGATAGTAAAAGTGTTGGAGTAGATATAGAAAAATTTCAGGATATTGATATCCAAGGAATTGTAGAAAAATTTTTTACGAAGAAAGAGTCAGAATTTATTTTAAGTAAAGAAAAAGAGATTCAAATAGAAGAGTTTTACAGGTTATGGACTCTTAAAGAAAGCTATATAAAAATGGTTGGTAAAGGGCTCTATATTCCTATTAATTCCTTTTCTTTTATTAAAGATAAGGAGAATAGAACAACATTAGGACAACCAAATATTAAAAAAAGAAAAGCTTGGTTTAGATCATATAAAATTGAAAAAGAATATTTTTTATCAGTATGTTTCACTGGTAATTGGAAAGAAACTAATATTAGTTATATAAATACTGATAGTTTGCTATCCAAATTTACATATATTATATAAATTGGGATAGCAAATAAAAACAAAAAATGTTTTATGTGAGTACTTATTAAATTATAATACGAGTCTGCTACAGCAAAAATTTAATCTTATGAGTTAAGAATATATAAGTCTAGATAATTAATATCTATATATAGCTAGTAATTAAATTAATTATACAAATTAATTTCCTTTTATGGAATTAATTTATTGTTGAAGATTAAAAAATAATAGAATAAAAGGTTAATTGCAATAGCAAATTGAACTATTTGTTAAATTGAATAAATTTGATCTAAATACTGGTCAAATAGTTGCTCTGGAGTTTTATATTTGAGCTTTCTTCGTGGAAGAGTATTAATCCAGTCTTCAATACGTGCTATCTCATCAATCGAATATTGAAGTATAGCTTTCCCTTTAGGAATAAACCTTCTTATAAGTCCATTATGACGTTCATTACAACCTTTCTCAAAAGAAGAATAAGGGTGTGTGAAATAAACATTAGTTTCATTTGATTCTAAGGCCCTGTAAATAATTTTGTGTAAACTGAATAAAACATACTCTTTCTTTGCAATAATTGAGATAACAAATTATTACAAGAAGGAGTTTTTTTATATGTCAAATATGTCGAAGGAATTATGTAAGCGTCAAAAAATAGCTGCCTAGAAACATGCACCCCGACTTGATATTATTGAGATAAATAATTCAAGAGAGGATGTTTTTTATTTGGAGAAAATAAATTGGGATGAAATCCTAGAAAATTTAAAAACTCACAATGGGACTATAAAAGAGTTTTGTGAGAAAAATAATATCTCAAAACAAAAGTTATATTATAAAAGAAAACAAGCTAATATGGTAAATACAATGGTTTTTCACGAAGTTAAAATTCCTAAAACAAAAGAAAAAGTTTCTACTGTTAAATCTGAAATAAAAGTAATTTACGGTGATGCCGAAATATACTTACCTATGGAAAATATTAAATTCACTGTAGAGTTTATAAAGGAACTAGCTAAAGAATGTTAAATATAGCTTCAGTAGATAAAGTTTATATTGCTTGTGGTGTAACAGATTTAAGAAAAAGTATAAACGGCTTAACTATGATAGTTGAGCATGAATTGAAATTAGATCCTTTTGAAAAAGCCTTTTTCATATTTTCTAATAGACAGATGAATAGAATAAAAATACTTCATTTTGATGAGGGATTTTGGCTTTATTATTATAGATTAGAAAATAGTAAATTAAAATGGCCTATGACAAGCAAAGACGCTTTGAAAATAAACCTTGAAGAGCTTTCTTGGTTATTGAAAGGATATGAAATAAGGACTTCTTCAAAGTTTAAACCGGTCACCGAAAAGAATTACTATTAAATATAATTTAACTTTGTAAAACTTCAACAAACTTAGCCTTAATATATGCTATAAAATGGTATAATTAAGGCTATAAACTATTATGTGAGGGATTACTATGAATTTACAAATTGAGAATCAGCTAAATACAAAAACTAAAAATTTAATTGATGAAATGGAAGCCGCTATTGAAGCAAAAGATATTGAAATTGAAGAGAAAACTACTGAAATTAACAAGCTCAAAAATGAACTTGAATATTTAAGAAATCAATTACTTAACAAAAATAGAAAACTCTTTGGAAGTACTACAGAACAAGTGAATTCTGATCAAATTTCTTTCTTTAATGAAGCTGAAAAAAATAGTAATTCAAAATTAGTAGAACCTCAAATCGAAGAAATTACATATAAAAGAAAGAAAAGTAGTGTTAACGGAAAGAAAGATAATTTAGCTACACTTGAAAGAGTTGTTATTGAACATAAACTTTCTGAGGAAGAAATGGATTGTAATGACTGTGGAACTACACTAGTTGTAATTGGTACTAAATCAAAAGAAGTTTTAAAATATATTCCTGCTAAATTATTTGTAGAAGAACATATTACTTATAGCTATGCATGCAAAAAATGCGAAGAAACTAATGATATTGCAAATATTACTGCTATTGCTGCACCAAAAAGTATAATTGCTAAAAGTATGGCTTCTAATGAATTACTTGCTCATGTTGTACTTATGAAGTACTTATATGCATTACCACTTTATCGTCAGGAAAGTTATTTTAAAATGTTAGGTGCAAATCTTTCACGTCAAACACTTTCAAACTGGGCTATCGGTGTTTCAAATGCTTTTACTCCAATATATGAATATATGAAAAAACAACTTTTAGTATGTAACTATATTCAAGCAGATGAAACT
>JBOFVP010000183.1:0-6402 GCA_051653165.1 Clostridium sp. | reverse complement strand
ATGTTGTTACATTTGTTGTATTAACTGTAACTGTAGGTTGAGATGAACCCGTATTATCTCCGCCTTTGGTATCTGTATTTAATGTTGCATTTCCCTTGCTGTTTTGATAGACAGTAAAGTTTGGCGCTACAGACCAATTCCCTGCTCCATAAGTATCTATTGATTTTGATGTTGAAGTATGGAAGTGACCAGGCTGACTATGAACATGTGAAGCCTGTGTCGCTGTATGATTATGATTAGCAGTATGTGTATGTGCTCCTTGTGAAGCACTATGGTTATGTACTGGAATATTTGCTAAAGCTAATGTTACAGAACTTCTTCCTCCTGTTGCACTAGGACTAGCTGAACCATAAAGAAATCTATTCTCAATCTTATTCCAAGTAGTATTAGGATATAGGGTTGCAGGGTTAGCTGTAGAGTCTAAAATTAACAGTGCTCCAACTACAATTGGACAGAAATTTTTAAATTTCTCATTAATTTCTCCTTCGGTGAAATATCTTTCATCATGAGTATGACTCACTGGAGTAAAACTACTAGGTTTATTTTGAATAATTCTCCAATCTACCAACTCCCAAGCTGGTGTTCCGTCAGAAAGCCATTTTAAATATCTATTTGCTGACCCTCCTGTTGGAATATGTTTATTTCCTGAAGAGGTCGGATGAGAATAGTTATTAGCTCCAGTTGCTATTCCATCCAATTTACTTTTATCTTCTTTAGATATATGTCCATCTTTAGATGAGGTTGCTTTCAACTCTACATGAGATGTTAACGTCGATTTTATTCCATCAATTAATTTTGTTAGGGTACTATTCAGATTAAACGCTCCCTTTGATGTAAATAATTTGTCTGTATTATCCTCTAAAGAATCTGTTTTAACTTTATTAAAACCACTATTTTTTTCAAACTTATCTTCTTTTTTTGATATATCCCCTCTCAAAACTTCTTTCGCTGTATTAATTGCATCTGTAAAGTTCGTAGTTAAATTATTAAATAGATTTAATGCTCCCTTTGCACTAAACAATTTGTTACTTTCATTTTCTGTTAAATCAGTCTTATCTAAATTAAACCCTGTTTTTTTATTAATAATAGGTTCTTTAGATTTTATTTGAACATCTTGTTCTTTTGCATTTTCAACTAATTTTCTAATATTCTTATTTATTATTTCTACATCTGCTGTTGTATCGTAATCTGGATACTCAACATCTATAAATTCAACTCTTTCCTTATCTATTTTAAATCCCTTCCCTTCTTAATATTTGTTCCCAAGTAAATTGCTTATAATAACCCCATGTATTTTGTAGTAAGTTACCCCAAGTTCTATATCTAAATGTATATTCTACAGGTAAATGTGCTGGTTTCGCTTCTTCTATCGCTCCTTTTAGAGCATCTATATCTCTTGGAATTCCTACTATTGAAATAAATGTTATCTGAATGCAAGCATTTGTGAACATAACTCCTACCTGTCCGTTTCTCCATGAATTGGCTATTGTTTGAAGCAGTTTCAAATCACACTTACCTGAAGTTTTCCATCTTCCTTCTAACTCTTCTCTTTTACCTTCTAAAGTATTACTCATAGTATTATATGCAAGTTGATCTTCTAAAATAGCTATACCTAAGGCTGACATACTATCAAACCAGAATTCCTTCTCTAATCCTTCAGCTTTTTTCTCGTAATTATCTAATCTCTCTCCAGCTACTCCCAATAAATTATTTATATAAGAATCACTTCTAAATACTTTATGTAAATTACTTATTATTTGGACTTTATGAGACACTTAAGTTCACACTCCCTAATACTGCCACTTCTTTTTCTTCTATTTTTATATTTTCTTGATTACCATTTATAGTAAAAGTTGTCCACTCTTGAACTCCATCAATATTTAATATCCAACTTGATAAAAGTGCATAGGATACGCTATTCTTTTTAAATGCAATGCTTTTCAAATATCTCTTTAATTCATCTTCAATTAAAGGTTTTATCGAATCTAGTTCATACCCCTTTTCTAAAACTAATTCACAATCTATATTGATAGTTTTAGCTATCGCTGTACTAACTGTACAATAAGCTCCTATTGGAGCTGCTCCAGAACCTGTTCCCCAAGTGCTATTATTCGCACCTTTTGGGTCTATATATTCTTGTACTCTATTTATTAGCTCTTGATTTGCTATTACTTTATTATCATCTATTATTACTATTTGAACAGTATTGTTCCCATTCCATAAAGGAAACACTCTTACATCTCCAACACCTACAACTTCTCTTCCCCATTGCATATAATGATAAACATTCCCACTCGTTGCAGGCTTTTGAATTTCAATTAAGTATCTTTCTCTTAATGAATCATCAGTTTCTTCATCATACCCATCTATTAGTTGAGCTTTATTTGTAACTTTTGAAATTCCTTGAATTGTTACTGGAATAAAAACAATTGAATTAGCTCCAACATTTCCAGTACTTCCTGGTTCAATCGCTTCTATATTGACAGCCCCTACTTTATTTATAACTACCTCTTCAATTGCTTTATACCTATTTCCTGATCCTGTTTCAAATACATCTCCAATTTTAATAATCCCTGTTCCTTCAACTGTCAAAACTCCTTTAGCTGGATTTGCACTTTTTCTATGAAGGCCTTTTCTTTGTTCAACAAATTTGGTAAGTTCATTTCCAGTTAAATTATAAATATCTAACTTTTTATAATACTCTTCTAATTTCTTTTCAAATTTATGTGACTCTATAGCGTATGTTCTTATCATATCTCTTGTAAAAGTTCCAATATCTTTTACATAATCATCCGATATATTATTTAACATCTCTTCTTCTATTTCATCTATTGTAGGAACTTTGTATTCTATCACTCTATACTCACCTCACTTGTTAAAGTTTCACCACTTTTTAACTTCACTGTAACTTCTATATTTAAGCTATTAAATTCAACTCTTGAAGCTATATCTATCACTTCTTGAACTTCTTTTTTATTCATAATTTTCTCTTTAATTTCACGCTCTAACTCCATTACTCCAAATGGTGTATTAAATATATTATGACCTCTTAAATTATATAAATCAGTCATACCAAACTCTGTGTCTTCATACACTTTATATTTATCTACTTGGGTTAATATCAAAAGTTGAATCCATTGACGAACTTGCTCAACTTCAGTTGCTTCTTTTGTTTTTCCATCAACAATAACAACCTTTTTAGCTTTAAAATCAAACAAGATCTCTTTCCTTCCATTTTTCTGACTCTCTTCTTTAACATCTAAAACTTCATTAAATATAGGAAAAATACTCATTCTTTCACCTTCCTATACTTGGAATCAATAAACCACTTCTGCCCTTTTTCTGTTGGAACTACCTTTACATAATCCCCAACTATAAGTGTATCCGTATTTATAATTGTTCCTACAGCCTTATACTTTCCTTTTCCCTCTATTGTTCCATGATTATGCTTATGAGGACCTGGTCCTGCATCTATATTACTCGATGCCGTTTGTATCGTTATTTCTGTTATCTCTCCATCTATATCAAATTTTCTTATATAGTCATCATACAATCTATCATTCATATATAATTGATGTGGATACAGAATAACTTGTCCATCCCAAATACTTATTGTTGTCTCTGGAGGAGCTTTAATAACTTTTCCAATACAAGCTTCAAATTCAATCTCTTTATTTTCATTTGCTTTAAACATTTTAGCTAACATCAATTGATAATTCATCAATCCACCTCCAGCTCTAAACTACAAATGTGATTCCCTTTAGGAAATGTATGAGTACAACTTTTTATTAAAAACTCCTCTTTTATTGCAAACTCTTTAATCTCAATGTCTAAAAGCCTTCCAGCTTTTAATTCATCATTTCCTAAAACACTCAAACTTGAAGTTGTTAAAACTCTATTCAATTCTTTTAATTTTGTATTTGCTATATTTCTAACTTTTGAAATATCATCTTTATCAGGATCAACTTCTATTATCTCTTGAAGCATTCCATATTTTTTTATACTTTCTTTATCTTCAGCCTTTGCATAAATACTTTCATCTTCTGAGTCATTAGAAACTACCAATACAATATTTTTCATATCTGCCATACTCTCTGTTAAAGTTGGCATTCCAAAAATATTTTTAGTCACTTGAACTTTTATCTTTTTATATGAAACCAAACTAAATGTTGTATCTTCAATCTCTAAAAGGTATCTTTTACCTGTCTCTTCATTTACAATTTTTAGAATATCATCTATTATTTCTGCTACAGTATTATTTTTATATATTTTATCAATCGAAGTAGCTATACTTATTATACTTCCTACTTTCGCTCCTATGCTTTTCAATAAATTTTCTATACAAGCTGATGCATTCAAATTATTAAACTGCTTTATAATCTTATTTTTATTTAAGTAAAAATAAAAATCAAAACATTTTATTTCTTTTGAAAATTTAAGAGTATCTATATCTATAATTACTCCTGTAAATAAAGTTTTTTCATTTTGAAATTTAATAATATCTCCTGTTTTTATTGTTTCAGTTAGAGCATAACTTAAATCTTTAAAGCTTCTAGGCATATTAAATTCAAAAGATGCTCCTAATGTATCTATGCTGGTAGTAAAACTTATACCACCAGCCATATTTGTTATATCTGTAACTTTTTCTCCTTGAATCAATTTTAATTTATGCACCACTTCCTCCAATCTTATTAGGGTCTATATATTCTTGAATAGAAATACTATATTTTATGTCTCCATTGTGCTTTTTACTGTATTTAAAATCTGTGATTATGCATTCCATATTTTCTCTTATTGATAAGCTGACTATAACTATCCTTAATTTTTTATTTCTGTTTCTTTCAAAAAAATCTATACACAGTGGTGCTAAAGTTATATTTCCTAACCAACCATAAAATTTAGAAGGAAAAAAGCTATCTATTGTTAAAGTTTTTAGTCCTGTTTCTCCAATTAAAGTTAAAAGCTTTCCACTTGTGGTTTCAAAGACTTCAAAATCTAGTGGTGATTCAAATTCAACATCTGGAGGGACATATGGAAGTCTAAATATCTCTTTATTATTATCTACAGAAAAATATATTTCCATTCCCTTTAATATGTAATTAACTACATTAGAAATCATTTTTACCTCACCATATTTGACATATTAGGATTTGCTATTTTTATAACCGCCTCTGCAACCTTTTCTTTGAAATCATTGAATCCATAAACATCACCTTTTATAACTACATTTATTTTAGTTTCTGTTGAATTAGTTTTACCTGCATCTTTAGATTGACTATATTTTTTATCTTGACCAAAATTAGGTTCTGACTTTGACATCTCTTTTAATTCTGGAAAATTCATTCCTCCCACTCCACCAGGAATATCTAATTTCAAACTTTCAACAGCTTCTAACTTACTCTTAACATTCTTATTCTCTGATATAGAAATATCTGTATCTTTGTTTTTAGAACCAAATACCTTATTTATAATATTAAAAGCTTTCTCTCCTGCTTCTTTTAGTTTGTCAAAATGTTGAATCAATGCTAATAATGGAGCTATTGGACCTCCTAGTAAAAATGCAAAATCACCTATACCATCTAGTATTGTTTTTATCCAACTATAAAAATTTTGAAAACTCGATATTATAAAACTTATCCATTCTATAAATGTTTGACCTGCTGTTTTCACAAAATTAATTGCATTTTTAACTTCATCTAAAGATAAAAAAGTTTCTTTCAATCCAGTGATCCACTTTAAAAAAGTCTCATAACTATCTAACACCCATTTTTTTAGTTCACTTAACATTCCAGGTATTGATAGTACTATTTTTTTCAATTTATCAAAGTGCTGAATTAAAACTAAAACAATTGTTATTACCCAACCTATCGGTCCAACCAATATAGCAAACGCAAAACTTAAAGGGACTAAATAATCTGAAGTTTTTTTTATCCAACTAAATATACCTTTAAACATATTTATAACTGCATCTAAATGGTTCCAAAGTAAATAACAAATTGCAACTAATCCAGCTATTGCTAACGTTATTAATCCTATTGGAGATAAAGCTATTGTTCCATTTAACACTCCTAAAACAACAGATAAGGTTGTTAACGCCAC
Organism: Clostridium sp.; assembly: GCA_051653165.1. GTDB lineage: Bacteria > Bacillota > Clostridia > Clostridiales > Clostridiaceae > Clostridium. The sequence goes on along the minus strand of JBOFVP010000183.1, from coordinate 303 downwards.
TTTTAATATTGCTATTGCTTTTGTAACTAAATACAAAGTTGAGATAAAAACTAAAACTGTTTCAATTATTGCTCTATATTTTTTTATAAAATCAAATAATTCTGAAAAAAATATAATCATACTTTCGACCGCTTTTGTTACTCTTTCAGCTATTTTATCTATTGTTCCATCCTCTTGCCATTTATTTAAAACTCCTACAACTCTTTCAACTTGCTCTTTTAACTTCATATAAAGGCTACCTTGCTTAATTGTTCCCTCTTCAGTCATTCCTACTACTTTAGCTAAAGAGGATTTTGTAACTCC
>JBOFVP010000182.1:0-3956 GCA_051653165.1 Clostridium sp. | reverse complement strand
GGATGATGCAAATGCTCATTAGTGAGTAGTATATTGTGTTTTCTAGTTGTCCAAATAATTTGTAATGTATGTAGAACATTAGTAGTGAGGATAAAATTAACCATAGGGATATTAGCATATAATATTTAACTTTTTTCATGTTTTTCTCCTGTTTTTAAAAATTTGTCTGATGGCTAGCATTGCTAACACTCACACCTCTGCTGGTGGGAGCTAAGCACTGCTACGCGCCTAGATAAGTTCTTCTAAGCATCATATGGTGTAATGTTAAATTTCATAAACTCCACCTGATGCTAAGAATCACTTAATAACATTATAAGGATAACTAAATGGGGGAGTGGTTGTCAATAATAATGTTGGGTGGGGTTTGATAGGAGATAGATGTTTATTTTATTAGGTTCATTTATGTGAATATTAAGGGATAATTAAATAGAGGCAACATTACAGATAACTAAATTTGGAATTAATATTGTTTTTTTAATATAAAAGTTATGGTGGGGGATGTATTTGGTAAAATAAGGTGAATGTTGTTTAATATTAACTTTTGTTTATTTGGTCTCTGTATTATGTATGTGATAAAGCTTAAAATATATTGAGAGGATATGAGATTTAAAATACTTTATCAAATAAAATAACCTTTAAAGTCTAGCTAATGACTTTAAAGGTTATTTTCCTATCTAAATAGGATGTAGTGACCCAAAGTCACTCATTGTGTTTAAAAACTTATTTTAACTTGCTGTGTTAAGTTGAATGGGTTCAACTTAAATTAAGTATACAATAAATTGAAAAAAATTGCAACACATTTAGTAAAATATAGTTTAAATTACAAAAATATGTTAAAATATACAGTATATGATATAGGAAGGTGATATTTTGAGATATAGTATTGGAATTGATTTAGGAACAGATGCAAATGGAATAGCTGTTATTACAAATGAGTTAAAACTTGTAAAATATAAAAGAAGAAATGCATGGAGTGTTTTAAAATTTGAGGGTGGAAAAACAGCAGAAAAAAGAAGAAGTTATAGAAATTCGAGAAGGCGTCTTAAAAGAAGAAAAATAAGAATTACTAACTTGAGAATGTTATTGGAATCAGAAATTTTAAAGATAGATCCTACTTTTTTCTTAAGATTAGAAGAAGCCTTCATGTATAAAGAAGATAGAAAAAATAATGATAGAAAATATAATTTATTCACTGAAAAAAAATATAATGACAGAGATTTTTACAGAGAAAATCGAACTATATATCATCTAAGAGAGAAATTGATAAATGAAAAAGAAAAATTTGACATAAGGCTTATTTATTTGGCAATACATCACATAATAAAATATAGAGGCCACTTTATTTATGAAGGGGAAGAATTTTCAAAGGATAGTTTAGATAATAATGAGTTGTTTAATGAGTTACTAAAAATGTGTAAAGAGCATTTAGAAATAGATGTTAAACCACTTAATCAAATAGAAATTTTAGAAAGTGATAAGAAAAGTAGAAAAGATAAGGTAAATGAATTAATTTCTTTAGAGAAATATGGTAAAGATGAAAAAGTAATTCTAAAACAAATTTATAATGGAGTTTTAGGGTTAACAATGGATACTAAAAAACTTTTTAAAGATTATGATCTAGGTGAAATTAAGTCATTAAAAATGGATGAAGATGAATTAGAAAATAAAGTTGATGGGCTATCAAATATAGTTGAAGAAAAAGTAGAAGTAATAAATATTATAAAAAAACTTTATAGTGGAATAAAGCTTAAAGAGATTTTAGGTGATTCAGTATATATATCATCTGCAATGGTCAAAAAATATAAAAAATTTCATCAACAACTAAAAACATTAAAATATATTATTAAAAACTATTGCTCAGAACAAGATTATGATGAATTATTTAAAGGGGATGAAAAAAAGGATTCACTTCATGAAGATTATATTGAATTATCTAAAGGGGATGAAAAAAAGAATTCACTTTATGAAGATTATTTAAATAACAAATATGTAGGTGATAACAAGAATTTATTTTTTGAAAAGATTAAAAAATTAATTGGAGATCTAGATACAGAAGATAGTAATAAAATTATTAAAGAAATTGATATGGAAGCATTTTTAATAAAACAAAATACAAAAGCTAATGGGGCAATACCGTATCAAGTACATCTTCAAGAATTAAAAGCTATTCTTGAAAATCAGGGGGAATACTATGAGATTTTAAAGGAAAATACTGATAAGATAATTCAATTACTTACATTTAAAATACCTTATTATGTAGGGCCTATTGGTAAGAATCAAGCATTTGGGTGGATGAAGAGAAAAGATGGATGTGAAAATGAGAAGATATACCCTTGGAACTTTAAAGAGGTTGTAGATTTAGAAAAATCAGCAGAATTATTCATTACACAAATGACAAATTATTGCTCTTATGTTTATGATAAACCAGTAATACCATTTAACTCTATTGTATATACAGAATATTTATATTATAACGAGGTTAATAAAATTAGATTTAATGATAATTTATTAGATCCAATAGAAAAGGAAGCCTTAAAAAAACAATTATTTATGAAACAAAATAATGTTACAAAAAAAGACTTAGAGAAATGGTATAGAAAAAGAAATGGCTATACTAAAGAAAATAAGGTAGTAGTAACAGGCTTTATGGGAGAGGAAAAGGCTAGTGTAACATTAAAACCAATTAGAGATTTTGTTGACATTTTCGGAAAGATTACCGAAAGTAATATAAATGATATTGAAAAAATAATAAGATATATTACATTATTTGAGGATAAAAAAATATTAGAATTAAAGCTAGATAATGAATTCAAGTTTACGGAAGTAAATAAAAAGAAAATAATGGGATTGAATTATAAGGGATGGGGAAGAATTTCGTATTACGTCTTAAATGGATTAAAATCAGATAAAGGTAAATATAGAGGGAAAACAATTTTAGAGATTTTAAAAGAGACTAACCTTAATTTTATGCAAATAATTAATGACAATAATATAGGGTTTAATAAGCTAATGGAAGAGGAAAATGGTTCAGATACAATACAGAAGATAAATTATGATGATCACATAAAACCACTACAAGGGTCCCCAGCTTTGAAAAAGGGAGTATATCAAGGTGTTAAACAGATTGAAGAGATAATTAAACTAATGGGTTGTACACCTGAAAATATATTTGTTGAGGTAGCCAAGAGTGATGAGAAGTCTATAAGAACTCTTGCAAGAAATAAAAAGCTACTAGAACTATATGGTGAAATACAAGATTTAGAAGCAACTGATAAGGAAATTATTAAAAAGTTAAAGGATTCTAAATTTAAGATTAATAACGAAAGGTTATATTTGTATTGCATACAACGAGGTAAGTGTATGTATTCAGGAAAACCATTAGAAATAGATCAGCTTTATAACTATGAGGTAGATCATATAATACCAAGGTCTTTAATTAAGGATAATAGTATGGCTAATAAAGCATTGGTACTGAAATTTGAGAATCAAAGGAAGGCAAATGGTGCTTTAGAGGATAAAATCATTAATAATAGAAGAGAATTTTGGAAACAGCTATATGATTGTAGGTTAATATCTAAGATCAAGTATCAAAATTTAATAAATAACTCAGGAATATTTGATGAGGAAGTAGAAAAGGGTTTTTTAAATAGACAATTAGTTGAGGTTAGGCAAATAACAAAGCATGTTGTTAACTTATTAAATAGAGCTTATGGACATAGAGGAACTAAGGTATATGCAATAAAGGCAGAGCTTGTTGATAACTTTAAAAAGCAATTTGATATAAATAAAAGTAGAGAAATAAATGATTTACATCATGCAAAGGATGCGTATGCTGTTGCTGTTGTAGGAAGTTATGTTAAAAGGAGGTTTCCTTCATTAGATAAAGAGTTTATTTATGAGGAATATAAAGAATACAGGAAGGAGTACAAGGGAAAAGGTAAGTATGGATTTATACT
>JBOFVP010000181.1:0-2092 GCA_051653165.1 Clostridium sp. | reverse complement strand
CATTTCTGATTTATATTCCTTACTCTTATTAAAATTATAAACCACAAGATATCCCCTATCTAAATTCTGAATATCTAAATAGTCAGCTAACTGCTTAAGTCCCCTCTTGTGATACTCTTCTCCACGCCATATTTTAAGTTCAACAACATATTTCTCTTTTAAATAAGTTATTACAATATCCAATCTCTTTTCTTCCGAAATTTGAACCTCTTTAAAATCAAAGCCAACCCCATTTATTATTGGCTTTATAAATGCTAAGAATAATAGCCTTCCTTCTCTTTCAATAAAACTTTTATCCAATAGACTATATTGTTCCTTAAAAAACTGTTGAAACCTTAAAAGTATCTTTTCAAAATCTAATCCTTCACCATTTATAAAATTACTTTTAAGATTATATGGGGCAATCTCCACCCTTTGCTCAACTTCTGAGGAAAAATAATTATAAAGCACCTCTTTAAATATAATATTTGAAATAATTACTTTATGATCCCTCTCACAAAAATACCCAAACATCTCCCCAACGGAAATTGTTTCATTATAAATATTATAGCTTTTTTCCTCACCATTCATTATTATATTAAAAATTAATTCCCTTAACTCCCCATTAGAATTAATATTCTTAATTAAATCATCAAATAAAGTATTATGCTCTGCAAGAATAGTTTTTATAGCCCTCCCAACCAAAGCAACACTCCACTCCTTAATTTGACCCTTTAAAATTTTCTCATCAACAATCTGACATATTCTACTTACCAAATAAGGATAACCAGAAGTATATTTATAGATTTCCTCACTAATTTCCTCAGTATTCATAATAATACCTCTATCTATTTTATACTCATCCAGCATAGTCTTTATTTCTTTCCCGCTAAAGCTCATGTTAATATCAAAATCAACAGCAATATTCCAAGGTGAATTATACCTTGTATCAGTATTATCATTAAATCTTAATTTAAGATTCTTTATATCATAAACCCCAGCTAAAATTACCGATTTAAAAGTAGTGCACATTTCTGCTTCCCTATCTAAATACAAAGACCTTAACACCCCTAAAAAGTTCACAAACAGCTGATTATTTGATATTCTATCTACCTCATCAATCATCAAAATAACATCCTCATTCTCTGTTATATCTGATATTAAATAAGCCAAGTTGTTTAGCGTAGTAACCGCCTTTAACTCTACCCCTAAAGTTCTTGATAAGCTTTCTACAAAAGAACTACAAAAAGCCTCAGTAGACTTAAAATCATCACTCATTCTTTCAAAATCTAATTTAATAACTGTATATTTATTTTTCAGTTTTTTATATAACTCATTTAAAGTTGTTGTTTTTCCAAACTGTCTTGGTCTATTAATCACAAAATAAGACTCCTCTTCAATAAGCTTTTCTATGTTATCTAATTTCTGTGAAATATCTACCATATAATGTTTTCTTGGTACACATAAACCTGTAGTATTAAACTTCTTCAACTTATCACCCTCTTAAATTAAACTTATAATAGTATCTTTTTTTCCTTCGTAGCCCACTTTACATATGTATATAATTATAACACCACTTAAGATAAATATACATAATAATTCTTCACTTTGGCACTCCACCTAAATTCTTTCACCTAATATAACATCCTATACTCACTAACCCCTACTTTATTTTTTACCACCCTGCACTAAATCCTCTTCTAGAATTCTTCCTAAATTCATCATCATAATCTTCCTCCCACTTAGTTTTATTATCCCTCTCTAAATTTTTATATGACTTCCTTTGCTCCTTAGTCTTCCAATCATTTAAAATCCTCTCAACATAGCTTAAACTAAAACAACTATTAAATTCCGCAATATCAAAAGCCTCCAAAATCCACTTCTTTGAAAAGCCTAAAATATTTTTATTAATTCTATCCTTCGCCTCTGAATCTAACTCCCCAAAACCACTATCTCTATAAGCATTATAAATATCATTAACATCCACAGACACCTCTTTCTTATGTGTCTCTTCCTTATATACATTATTATTATTTTTTTCATTCTTCTCATTCTTATTAGTTGTTGCTTGTTTGTTGTTCCCTTGTTGATGGTTTGTTACCCCTTTGTTAGT
>JBOFVP010000180.1:0-3565 GCA_051653165.1 Clostridium sp. | reverse complement strand
AACTACATCATGTCTAAAGGTGGATTAACTCCTTTATTAATACCTCTAGACTCAGAAGCAAAGTTTTATATTAGATCATCAGATTATGCTTTAGCAGAATTAGTTGAAAGTAAGCTTCGTGAAATTGCAAAGTATGTTTCTAATTTAACTAATATACAACACACTATATCCCTTTATGAGCCTCCTAATGAAGAGTTAATAACAAATAGGACATTAAATAGGTTGTTTAGCCACAATTTAAAAGAAAATGGTATCATACATATAAATGATGCCAAAAATATTTTGGCTGGTTTAAGCTTAGGTACTGTTAGCCATAAAGTACCTTGCATTCACACTTATTATTCCATTATTGATAACACTAATATCGAATATGGCACAAAAGGCTTTTGCGATGCTACACAAACAGATTTTTCATTTAATCAAAGTATTAAGTCATCATTAGCACTAGCATTTACAGGATTTGATTTGATTTCAAATAATTCTTTACTAAGTGATGTAAAGAAAGAGTTTTCAAATGCAACAAAATAAGGGATGGTAACCCATCCCTTATACTAGCTTTTTAACTAATTTTTCACTAGGGGAAAATTTAAATTTGTAATACTTATCTCCCTTATTGAAAATACATATATGTGCATTAAAATCAAATGTATATTTACCTAAATAATTTGCCTTAATTTCTTTAGGAGCATTTCTATTTTTTCCTATATAAACAACATCTTCTTTTCTTATGCTTACCAAGTTTTTTTCATTACTAAAAATTCTTCTATTTACAATCAACTTGTTAGCGATATATGAGTACTTATATTTAACTTTAAAGGTAAACAACTCATAAGAAACAAATAATCCCGTTATTACCATTAAAACATAATCATACGGAGATCTTATTTGCTTTTTTTCATAAATTGTAAAATCTATCGCTTGTTCTAAATACAATGCAATCACTACCATTAATACCATTAATACAATTGAAAATGCCCTATTTCTAGCTATTATTTCTTTATACATTGATTAATCCCCCACTCATTTCAATAGAGTGATTATACTCTTAAATAAATTATAAATCCACTCCTCGCTTTTACCATATTTAGCTTGTTTACATTAATTTATTCCATTTTATTAATTTATCTCTGTTTTTAATAAAGTTTATAAGCTTATCTCATTCTTTTGTGACTTTTCATTTTTTTTATTTATGTAACCTTTATCATAGATAATATATTTTATGGATTTACTTTTAATTTAAATGTATAATTGTATATATATACTTTTAGGAGGTAGTTTTAAATGATACAAATATATAAAAGTATAAGCGATATTAACCCCAGTTTAAAAACACTAGATAATATAGAGAATGGTTGCTGGATTAATATTATAGCGCCTTCGGAAGAAGAGTTGATTTTAATATCAAAAAAAACCGGAGTACCTATTGAATTTTTAAAGTCATCTCTAGATGATGAGGAAACTTCTCGTATCGATATAGAGGATAATAATATGTTAGTAATTGTAGATATACCATTTACTGAAATGGAAGATAACTCTCTTACATACGATACATACCCTCTAGCAATCATACATACTGATAAGTGTTTAATAACCATTTGTCTTAAAAACAGCAAAATAATAACAGATTTTATTCATGGTAAAATTAAGTCATTCTATACATTTAAAAAATCTAGATTTACCTTACAAATATTAAATAGAATATCAACTTATTATTTACTATATTTACGTCAAATTGATAAAAAAAGTTTAATGATTGAAAAAAGACTTCATAAATCAATGAAGAATCGTGAACTAATACAATTACATTCACTTGAAAAATCACTGGTATACTTTTCAACATCATTAAAGGCTAATGAAATAACATTAGAAAAAATGCTTAAAATTGATATAATGCAAAAGTATGAAGATGATAAAGATGTTCTTGAGGATGTAATTATAGAGAATAAACAAGCTATAGAAATGACCGAAATATATAGCAACATTCTTGCATCAACCATGGACTTTTTTGCTTCAGTAATATCAAATAATTTAAATATAGTGATGAAAGTGTTAGCCTCAGTAACAATTCTACTTGCAATACCAACCATAATAGGTGGTATCTTTGGAATGAATGTAGATTTTCCATTTATCACTATAGGTGATGATAATCCATCTGAGTTCTACATTATAATGTTCTCTACATTTGCTATTTGTGGAATAGTTGCATGGGTTCTTCATAAAAAAGATATGTTTAAATAGGTTAGACTTAAGTCAAACCTATTTTTTTATTTTGCATATATTATATTGTAATACTATTTGAGAGGATTATTTATGGAAAATACTATACCAAAAAGAATAATTAAAAATATAGGCGTTGTTGCACCTGCATCTCCTCATGAACGTAAATATATAACTAATAAAATTGATACATTTGAACACCTTGGATATAACATTATAGAGTCTAAGCACTTATATGATATAAATGGATATCTCTGTGGTGATGATAAAGATAGAGCTAATGATTTAAATTCCATGTTTTCTAACAATGATATTGATGCTATCGTTTGTTTTAGAGGTGGTTACGGGTCTATAAGAATGGCTGAATTTTTAGATTTAAATCTAATAAAAAATAACCCCAAAATATTTTGTGGTTATTCAGATATTACTTTATTATTGAATTATATTTCTGAAGCTTGTAAATTCCCTACTTTTCATGGCCCTATGGTAAATTCAGATTTTGATGATACTATTACTAAAGGCTCTTTTTTAAATTTATTAAAAAATAATAATTCAAATTATATTTATAACTTAAACAACTTTATTGGTTGCGATCAAATAAACACCAATAATTTTTCTGGAAAATTAGTTGGGGGTAATTTATCAATTATTTGTTCAACCATCGGTACACCATATGAAATAAATCTTGATAATAATATATTATTAATAGAAGAAATCAATGAAGCCCCATATGTAATAGATAGGTTATTATCTCAACTAATTTATTCACAAAAACTCTCAAAATGTACTGGTATTATCCTCGGACATTTCACAGATTGTGGATTAAATGATTATTCAAGAAGCTTTTCTGTGGATGAAGTTATATCTAATCGTTTATTTCCACTTAACATACCTATTATAAAAAACTTTCCATTTGGACATGACTACCCTAATTTAGTTTTACCTATCGGTACTACTATCAATTATGATCATACTTCTAAAATTTTAAAAATTATTTCTGATATTTTTATATAAAAAAAACTGCAAGATAATTCTTGCAGTTTTTGTATGGAGGCGCCACCCAGATTTGAACTGGGGGATAAAGGTTTTGCAGACCTCTGCCTTACCACTTGGCTATGGCGCCATACCTGGTGGCTCGACCAGGAATCGAACCAGGGACACGAGGATTTTCAGTCCTCTGCTCTACCGACTGAGCTATCGAGCCATGGTTAACCTGGCGACGTCCTACTCTCCCACACAGTCTCCCGTGCAGTACCATTGGCGCTGTAGAGCTTAACTTTCCTGTTCGGAATGGGAAGGAGTGTGACCTCTACGCCATCATCACCAGATATTTGAGATGTTCTCTCAA
>JBOFVP010000179.1:0-1313 GCA_051653165.1 Clostridium sp. | reverse complement strand
AACAATAAAAGATTAAACGAATGTATATTAAAACATGAAAATATGCTAAGGGAATTTGGAGTAAATTTATTACAAGAAGTTAAATTGATGCTAAATGAGAATGAAAAAAATGTAGGGTCTGTTTTGGATGAGGTTTGTGTTTCTTTAGACGATAAATTACCTGCAATGTTAAATAACACAAAAAGTGATATAGAATCAATAGTATCTAAAGAGGTGAACGAGGGATTAAATTCTATTCCAGAGACTTTGGATATTAATAATAAGCAACTTAAAGAAAGCGTAGATGAATTAGTATCAGAGAGAATAAATGATTTAAAAATTGATATACAAGAATCATTAGAAAAACAATTAGAAGAAAATCAAAGAAGTAATGAAATAATTGATAAGCTAAGAATATCCATGAAAGAGAACAAAAAGAAAAGTGAGGAAAAAGAAAACGAAGGTTTCTTCAAAAGGTTATTTAAGAGATAATCGACAATTTCTTATAAAATCACTACAACTTCTTAGTAGTAGTTTTATATACTACTAATTTATATTATATTTAACTATATTTAGACATAGCTCAAAGCCAGTAATATCAACGGTTAAGAAAAAATAAAATAACTAATTTGGGACTTTTAATATAAATAAAATAACTAATTTGGGACTTTAGGTTGTGTTAATATAACCAATTTGGTAAAATAGTATATAACTAATTTGGGACTTTTTACTCCCAAATCGGTTATAGTAACTAATTTGGGACTCTAAAAATAACTAATTTGGGAGATGAAGATATATGGAGATTAAAGAACATATTTATAAATCTAACAGTTTAATTGATTGCAGCTATAAATTATCCCTTTCTGAGCAAAGGTTGATTTCTTTAGGGTGTAAGAAATTAAAGCCTATATTCGTTGACAAAAACATTACAATAGACGAGTTTAAAATTTTAGTAGAAGCTAATATATTTGACCCTATTGAAATAACCGTTCCTGAATATAAAGCAGAGTTTGGAGTAAAATCAAATAATGTATATGGGGAAATGAAATCAATTGTAGATAGTCTTTATGAAAGAAGTATTGTCTATTATGATAATAAAGGGAAACTAACTAAGAAAAGATGGGTAATTACATCCATTTTCGATGAAGAGATAAAGTCCGTTATAATAAAATTTCATCCTGACTTATTAGTTGATCTACTTGTATTCAAAGGGCAATATACTAAATTAAATTATTCCTTTCTTACAACAGTTAAAAATTCATATGTAGGAAGGATTTATGAGTTATTAAGACAGTATTTATTTATTAAAAAAAGATACTTTGAAATTAGTGAAC
>JBOFVP010000178.1:0-42641 GCA_051653165.1 Clostridium sp. | reverse complement strand
TAATGACAACTGCTGGTGACTATTATTATTCTTACTCTCTAGGACTTCAAATCAATGTTAACGCACCAAATCTTACTCCTATAAATAAATATGTTAACAAATCATTTTGTGACCTTAATGATATTTTGACTTATACAGTTGCTTTTTCAAACTCAGGCTCAACAACTGCAAATAATGCAATATTAATTGACACCATAACATCAGGTGTAACACTACTTCCAAACACCCTTAAAATTAATAATTCTATAGTCTCTGGAAGTCCTTTTAGTCCTGGACTATTCCTAAATACCATTCCTATCGGAGATACTCTTACCATTTCATACTCTGTAGTTGTAAATTCACTCCCAAATAATAATGTAATTTCTAACTATGCTGGAATTGGATATTCATTTAATAGTGCAATATCTCTTCCTACTTCATATGGCTTTGATTATAGCAGTACAGTAAATACTGTAATAAATACAACCTCCCTATCTATTGGCAAAATGAATGATATGTATTATGTTACCTTTGGCGATACTATAACTTATACTCTTCCAATTTTAAACACAGGAAGTACTCTCCCAAACTATACTATTTTTATTGATACACTTCCATATGGAATATCCTATATTCCAAACTCATTAAACTTTGATGGATTAACTTTACCTGGAAGTATTTCAAATGGAATTACCCTTCCTAAATTAATATTAAATTCCATATCAACTATAACCTTTAAGGCACTTGTAACATCTCTACCTTCACCTAATCCATTTATTAATACAGCATTTTTGAATTATAACTATACAATTGATCCATCACTCCCTACTACTAAGTCAAATTCCATATATTCTAATACTATTGCATCATATATTCAATATTTAGATCTATCCAATACTAAAAAAACTGTTGATAAGATGTTTTCATATCCAGGTGACATATTAACTTATTCAATCATTATTCCCAATAACGGAAATATTCCAATTTTTAATTGCACATTATTCGATACCCTACCTGATGGTACTACATTTATAGAAAATTCAATGACTGTAAATGGAATAACCCTTCCATATAGTAATCCTACATCATCTACCGGAGCAACAATACCACAAATTAACAACGGAACTACAACCACAATTACTTTTATGGTAAAAGTGAACTAAAATAAAGACAGGTACAAAAATTATTTATTAGTACCTGTCATAAAGTCTATTTAATTTCTATTTGTCCAATACCGCTCTTTATCTTATAAACATACTTCTCTTCGCCATTTGTTTTACTTTTTATATTAGTTCCACCAATTCCATTATCTGTATTAAATTTTATAGGAGATTTCTCTGGAATTCTAAGGTCAATGTCTCCAACACCACCCTTTATATCAACATCTCCTGCAATCTTATCACGCCCAGTAATATCAATATCTCCAACACCAGCTTTAATATTCATTCTTCCAAGAGTTGATACATTCATAGTAAGGTTACCAGCTCCACCCTTAAAGTTTAAATAATCAAAGTCTACATCATTAATTTCAACATCTCCAGCTCCACCTTTAATGACTAATTCATTAAACTTTAAATTATTTATTTTTACATCTCCTGCACCAAAATCTAAGTCTAAAGCAGTCTTTAAATTTCTTGGAACCTCAACAGTTAACTCAGTTGGTCTATTAGATATACCAAAAATAACACTTTGATTCCCGCTAATATCAATTGTTAAAGTACCATTAGATATTTCTCCTTTAAAATCTCCTTCAGCATTTCCAGTAACAACTATTTTATCAGATGTTCCATCCTTTATAACTAAATCAATACTTTTGCCATCTATATCAATTTTCTTAACATCATTACTTATATAAGATTCATTAATTTCATTATAACTTCTATCTTTTACCCCTATTGAAATACATCCACCCATTGTTAAAGCAAATGCCCCCACTAAAATCATTGATAAAATTCCCATTTTCATTATTTACACCCCTTCTACGCAATATCTATTTTTCTAAATCTCTTAATTCCAAATATTAATAGAGCTACTGTAAGCACTACATTTATTACAAATGGTATTAAACCAACCTCAAATAATCCATCAACTCTTAAGTATACATAAGGTAGTGCCTTAACTAAAATCTCACTAAGTGCTTGTTGTATTCCCATAAATAAGAATCCAAAGAATATCACTAATACAACAGCAAATGAAGTTTTATTTACATAGGATGCAACAACCATAATCATAGATGTATATATTAGATAAAGATATGAAAACCCTGCAAACATACTAACTGTAACTAAATATAATGCGTTATCTTGTAAAACCATCTTTGATATAAATATAGTAACTAAAGTGAAAATTCCTTGTACTAATGTAAACTCAACATATTTTGAAACAACATACTCTATAGGCTTTATTGGTGTCATAAAAATAAACTTACCTAAATCATCACCTAGCTGACTTGCAAATACAGAAATATGCATAATTAAATTAACTAAAAATATTACAGATACAACTGGTACTGAAACAAGAATACTAAAATTATCTGAAAGTATAACTGAAAATACTCCAAATGCAAGGATAAGTCCTTCTACAATATACCAAGTTCTACAACTCTTTAAATTATATTTCAATAAATTAACTATATTTTTCATTAATTATACCCTCCAAAAATCTTTCTATAAATTTCATCAATGGAAGCATTATATTTATCTCTTAAATCATCAGCATTACCATATTCAATAACTGCTCCATCCCCTATAAAACAAACCTCATCAAATAGTTTATCAAGCTCTCCAACATAATGAGTTGTTATTATTGTTGATGCATCCTCTTGAATGTTATCAATAATAGCATCAATTATTTTCTCCCTAGCCACAGGATCAACTCCTGATATTGGCTCATCTAGAATATATAAAGAAGCCTTTCTACTTAGTGTTAATGAAAGATTAAGCTTTTCTAACATTCCCTTAGATAATGTCTTAACCCTCATGTTCTCCTCAAGATTCATAAACTTTAAAAGCTCATTAAACTTTTTCTCATCAAAGCCCTCAAAGAAATCCTTATAAAACTCTTTAGCTTCCTTTATTTTCATCCCTTTTGGTAATATATTTTTCTCATGAAGATAACTAACCTTCCCCTTTGACTCAAAGGACTTTTCTTCTCCATCGATTAATACTTTTCCACCACTTTCATTTAGAAGCCCTGCAATTATATTTAGCAAAGTAGACTTCCCTGCTCCATTTGGTGCCAATATCCCAAGAACCTTACCACGTCCAAGCTCTAATGAAATATTATTTAAAACTTTTTTTCTTCCAAAGCTTTTACTTACCTCTTTAACCTCTAAAACCTTCATAAATTTCCCCTCCTAAAACTTCTCATTAATTATTGTAATTACATCATTCTTTTGTATCCCAAGTTCTCTCATATTATTGATAAATCCATCAATTAACTCCATTGATGACTCTATTCTTAGAGAATTTATACTCTCATTATCATCTGTAACAAACTTACCAATTCCTCTTTGTGTATATATTAATTTACTATCTTCTAATTCGTTATAAACTCTTTGTATTGTATTTGGATTAACCTTTAATTCTGATGCAAATTCTCTAACTGATGGCATTTTCTCTCCTCCTTTTAATTCACCTGATAGAATTCTTTTTTTTACATGAGATACTATTTGAATGTAAATAGGCTCCTTTGAATTGAACTCCATTACCATTCTCTCCCTTCACTATGTCGCTGTATTAATTACATAGTACACTAGTATCAAAATTTTACCAAACCTTATTTACTTTCATTTTCACTCATATTTTGTATTTAGAGTAGATTAAATGAACTTATCTTAAGTTTTCTCACTTTTTCGCCATTAATTAAGGAGTAATGGTTAATTCCCATTACTCCTTAAAGCTTCTAATTTTATTTTACTCTCAGTTATATTTAAAAATATTTTTAATAACTCCATTTCATCTAATGCAAAACCTAATATATCCTTTTCTACTCTTTCTCTTTTGTAATAATCATGTGTATATCTATTTCTTAATTTTATAATTCCAATTAAATATGCACATAATTCATCATCAACAAATCCATATAAACTTGATTTTTTAATTAGCTCTACTCCAGAGTATCCATCTATATAATTCTCTGTCATCACTAAATATGTTTCTGCCATATCAATTATATATTCTGTAAAATCCTGAAAATATCCTATAATTGCTCTTTCTATATATATTGATTTTGAACTTTTATATTCTTTAATTGCGCCTTGCATAAGGGTTAATGTATCCTTTGCACTACTAAACTTCTTATTTAAACTCTCTTTTTTATACTTATAATATGGTGACATTATTCTCCTCCATTAATTTTCTATCCTTTTCTATTCTCTCAATAAGCCAATGATTTTCCCTTAAAAATTTATTAACATATAATCTAAAGTCAAGTTCTTTCACTGGGTCAATAATAAGTTTATCCTTACTTTCTATATACTGTCTTGCAAAAACACTATCATACTCACTCATATTTAAAAATGTTAAGTGAATTTTATCATATTTAAAGTGTTCCTTAAGAATTGGCTCTAATATCTCTTCCATTACAAACTCATCCATTACACTTCTTCTATATTTAATTAATACTAAAATATCTATATCACTTCGATTTCTTGACCAATATTTAGTTCCGTAACTACCAAAGACAGCCATAGAAACTAAATTATCAAAATTTCCAACCTGAAGAGTGCTTAATTCTCCCATCCCTCTCACCTACTTAATCCATACTTATTATATATATAATACTCTACATAGAGTTTATTCTCAACACCATCAGATAAATTTATTATTTGCACACTAGTAAGGAGTAATGGTTAATTCCCATTACTCCTTATATTATCCTAAATCCCCATCAAATAAGGCTTGTGTCTCCTTTGATGTTACATCAACTATATCATAGAAGAAATCCTTTTGACTTCCATTACCCTTTTCAATAACCTCATCAATCTTCCCATCTCTAATAAATAAAAGCTTATTAGTATAGCTTGCAATCATAGAATCATGGGTAACCATTAAAATAGTTTTCCCCTCCTCCTCATTCATCTTCTTTAATATATTTAAAAGACCATGAGAATTTTTAGTATCTAAATTTCCAGTAGGCTCATCACAAATTATAAGAGTTGGGTTATTAACTAAAGCCCTAGCACAGGCTGCTCTTTGCTTTTGTCCTCCTGAACACTGAGTTGGAAACTTATCTAAAAAGGCAACAATCTCAAGCTTCTTAGAAATCTCCATTACCCCTCTATCAATTTCTTCCTTACTCTTCCCTGCAACCATTAAAGGCACTCCAATATTCTCCCTTAAGGTCAACTCCTCTAAAAGGTTAAACTCCTGAAATATAAATCCCATATTGTTGTATCTAAACTTCGCAATTTCTCCCTCACCCATTGCCTTAACATTTTTACCATTAATTAAAACCTTTCCCTCTGTTGGAACATCTAAGGTTGAAATAACATTAATCAATGTTGATTTACCTGAACCTGAAGGACCCATAATTCCAATAAACTCCCCTTCACTAATAGTTAAATCAATTCCATCTAAAGCCTTAGCTCCACTATCATTATTCCCATATATCTTAACTATTTTTTCTCCAACAATTATATTACCCATTACTTCATACCTCCTAAATTCTTCATAACATAGTTCCTGTTAAATACATAAGTAATTACAAATAATACTATAGGAACTAAAATTGTACCGAGTCCAATAACCCCACCTAAAGTCATTCCAAATCTTCCGCAGATTACATTTGGTAGTAGAGTTATATAGTTTGGTATTACATTCAAGATTATTATTACAAGAAAGGTTATTAAAAGTTCTCTAAATACTACTTTTTTTACATCCTTTTTCAAATATCCTTGTAATATTAGTTGCTTATAGCTTTTAACCTTGCCCATACAATCAGATATTATAATGTAAACAATCCCCATTCCTATGGTTAGTTGATTAATTATATATATTAAAATAGTTTGAGCTTCTACAGCACGTCCACCCTCACTAAAGGTATTTAAATTTAACAATATAATTGTTATTGAAACTAATACAATTACTAAATTACCCATTCTATGTAGCTTATTTTCTACATTACTTATGGCAATATAGGTATTCTTGTTTCTTCTAAATAGTGTATTTTTAATCTTATTTAACATAAAAGGTATGGTATTTCTTACAAGGTACCACCCACCTACAATTGATATTATTGAAAACATACTAGCGTATTGTCCTATTTCCTCATATGGTACTGGCATTAATAATGAAAATATAGGGGCTAAAAATATTACAAAGCCAGCTATAACCTTTACATCAACTTTATCAACCTTATGTCTATCATAATCCTTATTCTCAATGATAACTTCCCTGGTTTCTTTTCTTACAAAATAACCAAGGTTTAGTATAAATATTTCAGTAAATATTATATAAATCATAAAGCCTAAAAATATCATAACCTCTGTGGTATTAATGGTTGTAAAGGTTACTCCCATATATTCATATAAAACTTTTAATATGCTTGGTAATGCAAGTAGAGCAAGTCCACCTCCTATTAAGGTTGAAGCAATAACTATTATTAAATTTTCAATAAATATTATTCCTCCAATTTCAAATACACTCCTCCCACTAATTGCTATAATTCCCATTTCTTTTGTTCTTGCTTTTATAAAATAAGAGTTTGCAAAATTAATGAAAATTAATGCTCCAATCATTGCAAGTAATGCCATAAATGGCTCTGTTGTACTTGATGATAATGCTGTTCCTTTGTCACTGAATATAAATGTTGTTACTACAAATAACAAGCTTAGTGTTATTGATATTGTTGCTAGGTAAAATAAGAAGCCTTTTAGGTTTCTCTTTACTATTAACCATGCAAATTTAATTAATCCCATTCTCATCACCTCTCCTTTATATTTCCATTATATGACTTCCAATCTGTTTTTGTCAATCTAATTAGATATTTATTTTATTAAATTATTATCTATTCAAATATTTATCTAATTATATGTTTAGTATAAGATAAAAACCACGACATATGTCGTGGTTTCTAATACTGTTTTATAAGTTATTAATCAAATGAACATACTAATATTGAAACTTTTCTACCTTATACATAGTGCCATACAAAAAAATAATACTAAGAACAATTCCAACAAATACTACACCATAATTAAAATTAGAACTACCATTAACCAATCCACTAATAATCATCTGAGTATTACAAGGTAAAAACTCTCTTACCTTAGGAATTAAATTTAAAATACTAAAGGAGAAAAACATTAAAACTATGACTCCTGTACACATAGTAAGTCCTTTAAAAATACTACTAAAAAATAGTGCAAATGATATTAAACAAACCCCATAGGAAAGATATAAAGCATAGCACATGATAATCAGTTGAAAATTAAAGTCACCATAAAATAAAAAAAGATATAAACTTGCAACACCTGTAGATATAACAGATGCTCCTATAAAAATTAAGACTAAAGCAATAAACTTTGCCATAACAATCTTCCATCTAGAAAACTCCATATTCATAAAATATGTTAAGGTTCCACTTGTTTTCTCAGAAACAATGCTTCCTGCTGAAACTAATAAAACTACAAGCAGTCCAAGCTGTGAAAGATTTCCAAAATATTGTGATAATCCATATCCATAGTTTGTTTCATTTGTAATAATCTCAATTCCACCTTGAAAATTTTCAGCCATAACCTTCATAATTTCGGGCTCATACTTAGCCATAACAGTTGATGAAATTGATATAAATAAAAAAACTAAAAATAAAATAAGTATCTTATTTGTCCTTTTTAAATACATCATCTCTTTCTTAATCATAATCCAAAGCATCTACTCACCCCTTGTATATCTCTCTTTTAAAAATATCCTCTAGGGTTAACTCTTTAATAAATACACCTCTTATATTAAGTTCTAACCCTCCAAAGAAATTCATTACTTCCTTCAAAGGATTATCCACCTCTTTAGAAATATATAAGTGTATTTCCCTTGGTGATGCCATAGCCCCATGAATATATCCACTAATATTTTTTACTAGTTCAAGCACAATTTCATCATCACACTCATTACAAAGCTCAACTACAACAATATTCTCTTTTATATCATCCTTAAGCTTTGAAACCTCTTCTTCCTGAACCTTCTCTCCATTATTTATAATTAAAACTCTGTTACATAATGATTCAATATCCTCAAGCTGATGAGAGGAAAATATTATTGTACTTTTCTCTCTCATCTTACTTATTATCTTAATTAAGTCCTTTCTTCCAACAAAGTCTAATGCGCTTAATGGCTCATCTAAGATAATCACCTTTGGATAGGAAAGAAATGAATAGGCTATTCCAAGCCTTTGCTTCATTCCCCTTGAATAAGTTCTAATCCTCTTTTTTCTGTTATCATATAATGATACCATTTTAAGACATTCATCTATTCTGCCTTGTAGTTCAACACTATTTATCCCATATAGTTCACCAATATAATGTAAAAATTCATACCCATTCATCCACTCATACATTGATGGTACATCCTGCATATAACTCATAGAAACACTTGCTTTCTTTCCATACTTGAATTCATTACCGTTTATAATAATTTCTCCTTCACAACACTTAGATATTCCCCCAATTACCCTTAAAAGAGTTGTTTTTCCTGCTCCATTAACTCCAAGTACACCATAAATATCTCCCTCATTTATTGAGAGAGATATATTTTTTAATATTTTAACTCCATCTATTAATTTAGATAGATTTTTAACTTCTATCATTTAAATAATCCCCTTTATATACTAAGTATAAAACTGGTCCAATTATTGTTACTCCTATTATAATAATACTCCATATTGGCTTGTTTAGTAGTCTTTCCTCTGCTGATATAATCATCTTTCTAAATGATATTATTATTAAAATTAGTTGTATTATTGCAATTGGGGCTAAATACACTAAAATCATAGGGTCTAGGTTTCCAAAACCACTTACTTTTCCTATCTCCATTACTTATCCTCCCATGTTACCTTATAGCTTCCCTTTGCTTCATTTGCATTTATTATTATTTTATATTTATCATCCCTATCAAGCTTTATCTCTTTAGTTTCTGTTTTGTCTGTTTTCCATATTTCTTTTCCATCTCCATCAAGTAGAGCTACCGTTATTTCTCCCGCTTCTTTTTCTATTGTACAGTCAATAGCTAAAACCTCACCTTTATCTTTACTTATATAGCTATAGCTTTCACCTTTGAAATACTTAAAGGTAGCTGACATATGTCCTGCCCTTGATTCTTCCTTATAATCTACCTTTACTCCATTTGTATAGTTACATCCAACTAGAGCTAAAGCAATTATTATAATACAAGCAAAAAATTTTTTTCTCATTTCATACCTCTTCTATCTATTAATTACTCTATTTTATCACTTTTATTATTTTTCATAAAATCACATATCCCTCCTTATAGCCTCATTTAAAATAAAATATGATAATTATTTTCCACATTTTACACATTTGCATATTAAATGTATAATTATAATAAATATGTTCACTACAGTAACATTTTAAGGAGGGATATCTCTTGTATAATATAGGCAAAAGAATATATACATTACGGAAATCAAGAGGACTTACACAAAGTCAAGCCTGTGGGTCATCAATGAATAGAATTGTTTTAAGTAGGATTGAAAATAATTTACAAGACCCAACACTTGGGAACTTACTTACTTTGGCAAAAAACCTTCATGTGGACATTAAAGAATTCTTTATTTCAGAGGATAGTATCCCACTTGAAAGTGATAATAAAATTGAAGTTCTTTCCTCTTTATTTAAGAAAAAAGATTACTATGCCATAGTTAAATATTATGATTTAAATATAAATGAGTTTTCTAAAATAAATAATAACTATAAACATTACTATTTAGGGGTTTCCTATTATGAACTAGATATGAAAAAAGATGCTGAAAAATTTCTAAAGAAATTCTCCTCATACTACTTAAAGTGCAGTGAAAATGAACAAAAGGAAATGACTTTAGATTTTGCATATTGCCTTAACTATTTGTTTAAGCTTAAATACTACTTAAATAAAGGCTCTTGCATTAATAACCTAGAAACAGCCTTTAATTTTTTGACTAAATATAAGCTAGAGGAAAGTAAAATTTATTGTACTATTTTCACCAATATTTGCGTGTATTATGAACGTACTTACAACTTTCAAAAAGTAATAGACTTTTGTAGATACTTTGAAAACTCTTCCCTTGAGGTTATATACCCTAACTTAATTGTTAATATATATAAAAGCTTATCCATATCTTATTACAATTTAAATATGCCTAACAAATCAATTGAGAATACTAGAAAGGTGATTGCTCTTTATGAAATATTAAATAAGACCCATAATATTGCAATTGCACACATTAATATAATTACAGCACTTAGACTTTCACAGTCCTTTGATAAGTGCATTGACTATATTACTAAATGTAAAAGAGACTACTCAAATGATAAATATTATTATAATATGTTTTTAACAGAGGAATTTAATCTATATTTCAATACTTCAGACCTAGTACGTGCTACTGAGATTTATAATTTATTGCAATTTAAGCTTATGGATTCCAACACAAAAATTTTAATGAAATTTATGTTTGCTTTTATTGAGCTTAATAATGGAAATATTAAGAGTGGGTATAATTTACTTATTAGAAGTGAGAAGCTACTTATAGAAGAAAGGTTAAGTTTTGACCTTTATGTGTTATATCGTCATATGTACCTTATTACTAATGATGATAAATATATAGACAAATTGAATAAGTTGGATTTTATTAAATGCAAAAAAAATATATTCCCTAATAAATGTGAAATAATATATTTTGAAAATGTTAATATTGAGGATTTGTGATTATAATCCCCTCAATATTAACATAATTGCATTAAATAAGTATCTCTATTTTACCTAATGATTTTATAACCCCATCAATTCCCATTCTAGTTAATATGTATATTTCTCTAAAATCACCTTTAACTTTAATATTATGTTCACTTATATAATCCATAACGATTTTATAATATTTTAGAGAATTTCTGTGAGCATCATCAAAATACATAGTTAAATAATTACCCTCAGGAATGGTTATTATTTTTTCATTTTCATACTTTACATCCTGTCCTAAATTTAACATAACATTTTTATAAGTAGCCACATTAGTCTTTTTTAATTCTTCATAGGATACAGTAAAAACAATCTCCGTGTTTGCATTTTTATATTCTTTTTCAGCTACAACTAATGATTTTCTCAAATCTAATTCAAACTTCATGGTGTTTCTATCAGTATAATCGAATTCTAAACATTTTCTCTCTTCATTATATTTTATAAAAACCTCATTTAAACCTTTTTCCAAAGAAGTTCTAATTTTACTTTCTAATAAAGTAATTTGTTTTTCTATATGTTGAAGTTGACTTATTTTGTTATTTAAAAGCTCTTTTTGATTTACAAGTATACTAGAAATAGACTCTAAAGAAGTATAGTTGTAAATCACTTCTTTTATTTCATTTAATGATAATCCTAAAGCCTTACACTGCTTTATTAACCCAATTGTAACAAAATCTTTCATAGAATAATATCTGTATCCTGTTTCACTATTTATGTAGCTAGGAGCCATTAATCCAAGCCCCTCATAATGTCTTAAAGCTTGAACTGACACATTGGTTAACTTGGACATTTGTCCTATTGTTAAATATTCATCCATATTTTACTCCTTTCACTAGAAAATTAATTAGGATGTATCAAAAAATTACTTAAGTGATACATCCTAAAACTTATATAGCTAATTCATCTTTATATTGAATGTAGGCTTCCTTTGTACTTGGTAAAAGAGCTAAGGATTTATCAGTATTATGCTTAATATCTGCAATTATTTTTAAAATTATAAATGTTATTGTTTCTGAAAATAATACACTTAACCAAACACCATTTAACCCTAAAATCTTTGGTAAAACTATTAAACATATTGGTAAAAATACAACTGATCTAAATAAGCAAATTAAATTTGAGTATTTTGGCATTTCAATAGCTTGAAAATACACAACTGTATTTAAATTAATCCCTGCAACAATATACGCTATTGAAGATATTTTCAGAGCAGTAACTCCTAATGAAATTATTTCAGGATCATTTGTAAATATTCCTACTATATGTTTCCCAAATGCAAAACATAATATTGATGCAAATATACTAACTGAAAGTGATGATCTACAGTTAATCTTATATACTTGTAACATTTTACTCTTGCATTTTTTCCCAAAATTAAAACTAAGTAAAGGCTGGGCTCCAAATGTTAACCCTAAAAGTATCATATAAATATTGTTTGTTACATAATTTATTATACTATATGTAGATAATCCTATTTCTCCAATTAAATTAGCTAATGCTATGTTATGTAAAAATACTATTATAGAAAAACTTGCTTGACCAAAAAATGATGGAAACCCAATAGAAGTTACGTCTTTTATTACAGCCTTATTTAATGATACATTTTTAAAACTTAAATATCCCACCTTTTTGAAAAAGTGTGGTAGTAATATTGCAACTGTAACTATCTGTCCAAGGCCTGTTGCTATGGCTGCTCCTTTTAGACCCATTCCAAATGGAAATATAAATATGTAATCTAATATTACATTTGTTATTGCTCCAGCTATTGTTGAAATCATAGCTAATCTTGGTCTATTGTCATTTCTAACAAAACTATTTAAAACTATTCCAATCAGATTAGGTATACAAAAAATCCCATAATATCTAAGGTACTCAATTGATAGTGGTTTTAAAGCCTCTGTAGCTCCTAAAAGACTAACAATCTGCTCTGTAAAAACTGTACAAAGTATACTTATTATTGCACTTATAATTAAAAGATATTTAAAAACTTGCCTAAATATATTAACAGCCTTATCTATGTTTTTTGCCCCTATATTTTTAGAAACTAATGCTCCTCCACCAACAGCTAACATATTTGCAATACCGAAAATGATAACTATAAATGGTAATACAATACTTACTGAGGCTAGTGCACTAGTGCCAACACCTTGTCCAACAAATATCCCGTCAATAACTGTGTATAGTGATGAAACAAAAAGTGCTAGTGCTGATGGAACTGCATATTTTAAAAATTCTTTTGTCATATATATTTCCTCCTAGTAAAATTTCATAAAGCAAAGTATAAAGTATATAGCTACTATAGAGTCAAGCCCATTTTCCTTACAGTTTTTAAATTATATCAACCCACTTTATTCAAAATTAATGATATAACATCTATTACCATTTTAACTTCCAATCATACAATAAATATATAACATTTAAAAAGGAGATTTTTATGCCTAATATTTCATTATTGTATACAGGTTCTGCTAGTTTATTTACAATTCCAAATAGTGTTACAGAAATTAAGTTCAAGGTATGGGGCGCTGCCGGTGGCCCAAGAACTGCATTTAACTCTCAAGCTGGATGTGGTGGCTATGTATCTGGTACTATTGACACTACTCCTGGTCAAGTTTTATCGCTAATTGTAGGACAAGGTGGTTCTTATTATGGTACAATCCCATCTTTTGGTGGTGGTGGAGCTGGTGGGTCTAGTGGCATTTATCCTGGTGCAGCTGGTGGTGGTCGTTCTGGAGTCTCATTTTTAGGACAAAATGAATTTCTTATAGCTGGTGGTGGCGGTGGTGCTGCTGTTGGATCTATAACCTCTGTAAATAATGGTGGTAATGGTGGTGGACTTAGTGGATATGATGCTATAATCGTAACTGGGGGATCAACAACTACTATTGCAAGAGGTGGTTCTCAGTCCGCTGGTGGAGTTGGGGGGTCAAGTACTGTAAGTGGTGCAATTTCTGGATCTCCTGGTACCTTTTTAAACGGTGGTAAAGGTGGTAATGAGGTTACATTAAATGCTGGAGGCGGCGGAGGTGGCGGAGGCGGATATTTTGGTGGTGGTGGTGGTATTGGAGCCTTTGATGCAGCTGATACTACTTGTGAACAAGCTGGTGCTGGTGGCTCATCTTATGTTGATTCAACTATAGTTAGAAACTTTAATATTTTATCAACTCCAATGCTCACAACCCAAGGAATTGTAAACCCTCCAAATACTTCTGATCCATCTTATATTTCAGGAATCGGTGTTGCAAATTCAAATACAACTAGAGGTGGAAATGGCCTTATTGTTATGAATTTACCGGATATTATAGTTACTAAATCCACATCTAATATTTACTCAACAATTGGAGAAACAATTTTATATACTATCACGCTTCAAAATTTAGGTCCTGGAACATTACCAAATGTTTTATTCCAAGATAGTATTCCATCATCTTCATCAATTGTTTCTAATTCATTAAATCAAGATGGTACACCAATCACTGGAGATATTACAACATGGCCAGGTACAACTCTTCCAAATCCTTTATTAGTTAACAGCGTTAGTACCATAACTTTTGAGCTTTTAATTAATTCAACATTACCTAATCCAATAACCAATACCTCTTATGCCTCTTATGGTGATGCCTCTTATGTATTTAAATCAAATACAGTAGGAACAACTTTAACCTATTCTATATTAAATACTACCAAAATAGTCAATACTTCAATTGCAAATATTGGTGATATTTTGACATATACATTAACCGCTTATAACGCTGGTAATGCTACTGCTCAAAATATTGTTCTTACAGATACTATTATTGGTGCAACATTTATAAATGGAAGTTTAAAGCAAGATAATATTAATTTAAGTGGCCAGTTAGATCCACCTGGATTTACACTTCCAAATTCTATTACCCCTTTAGGTACCTCTACTATTACTTTTAAAGTACTTGTGACAACTGTTCCTGGATTATATTCAATACCTAATTTTGGGGAATTTCAATATAGCTATATTTATGATACTTCAACTACCCCTAATTTAATGTTTACAAATAGTACTATAACTAATACTGTCTTAACTAATATTAACGGACTTGCAAATATTTATTTAACTAAATCTGTAGATAAAGTTTATGCTCGTCCTAATGATATATTAACTTATACATTTGAACTTACTAATAGTGGTAATATTTCTGCATATAATTTATTGTTACTTGATACCCTTCCTTCTAATACAAGTTTTGTGCCAGGCTCTATACAAATTAATAATATTTCATATCCACTTTACGATATAACTAATGGTATAACACTTCCTACTATTAATGCGTTGGCAGTGTCTACTATTCAATTTCAAGTTCTAATAAATTAATTTTTATTGTTATGTAGTCTATATTATTAATATCTTTTTTAACCAAATCTCTTTAGAAACTCTTCTTCTTCTTCTTGATCTACACCCTGTAGATGTTTTTGTTAAGGACTAATCTTCTACTTTGAGATATCCCACTTCTCCATTAGTTACTATTTAATTTTGTTCTAGTATATCTTCTGTTTTAACTGAAAATATCGTCATTATTAATATGACGATATTACAGTTATAACTATACTCCAATTACTGCTTCTATTAATGATTTTCCGTCCTCTATTATTGGTATGCAATCTATGGCTATTGATAAATATTCTTTCATCAATGGCTTCTACTGCCATTGTGGCTTTAGCTTTGGTTTCACCATCTTCTATGCAAAACCTAGCCATAATTACCCTCTTATTCTATTAATTTGAGCTCTTTAAATTCATTATATAACTTCCTAGTTATCTCCTCGTCAACACCAATAAATGTATTCATAACATTTAATATATAAACGTAAGAACTCTGATAATATTCGCTTAATGCATTTAACCGTTCAGCCATTGATGCATTTGTAGTATCTAAAAATCCAGAACACCCTCCAACATAATTATTACTCTCACTTGATAATATTTGAAAAGCTTTAATATACTCTATCCTAGATGCATCTATTTCATTTTTAAGAATCTTTATTTCATCAAAGATTCTAGATAAATCCTGCACCGGAATATCAATCTTATTACTCACTTTTATTCACCTCTAATCCTAATAAGTTGCTTATCTCTAACCTAGCTTGTTTTGAACTTATAGAAAATAATTCTCCACTTATTACATTATATTTATATACCTTATTATCCTTAGCTAAATAAGTAACGTAACTTGTAACATAAGGTATTTTTGCGTTCACTTCTCTTCTACCAATAATATATTCATCATTCTTTAAATTTTTTATATATCCTTCTATAAAATCATCTACTGAAATTTTTGCAATAATTGATTTATCTCCACTATCATCACCTTTTAAGAATTCATACTCCTTTAATAGTGAAAACATAAAATTAAAGTTAGTAGTTTTCTTTATATCAAATCCATTGGAATCACTATCTTTTCTCATTAGAACCATGAAATCAGTTTCATCTTCTGAAAGAAGAATATCATTAATCCAAAGATAACTCTTAGCCTTTTTAAACTTCTCAATGTTCTTTATTAACAAATATGATAGTCCATTTATAGTGTTATCCTCATTTAATATTTTCTTTTCCCTTAGACTCTCAACAACATCCCTTTCAGACAACATATTTTCATTTAAAGCAATATCCTTATCAATGCCATAGATATTGCTGCCACCTAGACACTCGTTAAGTAAATATATTTCATTAGCACTTAGCATAAATTAATCCTCCAAATTTTTTATCAATAAATTTGAATTTATAAAACTATTATTATTATTGATGAAATTATTTATTTTAACTTCATTCTCCTCAGATGCTTCAAGTAATTTTTCATTCAACTCTCTACACAAGAGCATTAAGTTTAAAAAAGATTTTTTAGATTCCCCACTCCAACTTGAACCCTCTGAAATCTTAATAATATTGTTAATTCTAATAGTACCCTCTTTAATATGCTCCTTGGCAACCTTTAGATTATTAACCGCCACTTCTAACTCATCATTAGTTTTAAATTTTGATATATTATTCACTCTTCCCACCACCATTTATGTTCTTCTATTATTGGATTAGCCTCCTCATAATCCATCTTAGCCTTATAAGTATCTCTCTTATTTTTTGCTACACTTAATCTATTTGTAAGCCCTGCTATAATGTTTTTAAAATCTGAACCTTTACTA
Organism: Clostridium sp.; assembly: GCA_051653165.1. Lineage (GTDB taxonomy): Bacteria > Bacillota > Clostridia > Clostridiales > Clostridiaceae > Clostridium. Next base: position 25,543 of record JBOFVP010000178.1, on the reverse strand, counting down.
AGGGCTGTATTATAATACCTTGTACATTTATCATCAAATAACTCAATAGGCCTACCATGAATTTCCCCTGAAGTCATAGTAGCTGCATTTTTTAGCCTATTTACATGAGATTCTATCAAATTTACCTTTGTAACCGCATTATTATAATCCTTCTCAAGGCTTTTACACAGACTCTTATAATTATTGTATTTTTTTCTATATTTATAATACTTTTCAGTATTTTTTTTAACTGTATATCCCAAAATTATGCACTCCTTTAATAATACTATGACAAATTCTAATATATAAGCTTTACTACTAAGGGTTTATTATGATTAACTTATATACAAGCTTATTCTTAAAAAATTAAAACTTATATTATAAAGGCAGTACGATTATATAAATTCATACTGCCTGTCTTTTATTAAACCATTTTAATTTTACTTGCTATATCTTGGTCTGCTGCTTCCATAGCTTCAACTATAGAATTTAATTGTGCACTTAAATCTTCAAGCATAACTATAAAGTTATTCATTACTGATGCCTTAAGCTGCTCATATTGCTCTGCATATTGTCTACTTGCAGCACCTTCCCATTGAACACATAATTCTCCAGAGATTAATCCAGATAAAGCATCTAATTCACCTTCTATTGCATCTCTTCTTCTAATTATCTCTTGTGCCATTTCTCTTCCTTGTTCAGGACTAAATTTAATATTACCTGCCATAATAACACCCCTTCCTTTGTAATAATTTTAACATTATGTCAATAATTTGTAAACCTTATTTTTCCCATATTGACTATATTTTGTATTCTATTCCTTTTATTGCAACATATTTCGTGTTTAAAATTAAATACCCATCTCCAGCTTTAATTTCTCTTTCCTTAACACCATATTTTAGCTTCACATTTGTAAATAAAGTTTGGTTTGCAAGATAATCTAGAAGTATTCCAGTACCACTTTCCTTTAATGCCTTAACAAACTTAACTGAGTATATTGAATTTTTAAAATCTCCCTCTGTTCCTGTTACTACTGTAATAATATTATAGTTTCTTAAAACCTTTATTAAATCTTCTACTAAATCAATATTTTTTCGATCAAAATAAGTAATAAACTCCCCTAGCCCATCTATTGCTACCACAATTGGTGGCAATTCTTTCAAACTTTCCTCTCCATTTACCTTAATAAATTCCTTTCTCTTATCCCCTTCTTCTAGTATTTCATTAAATAGCCTAACTCCATCCTCTTTATTAGAACTATATCCCCTTACAGAGTTATACGTTGATTGCTTAATCAACCCTTCATCACTATTATCAATTATAAAGAACTCAGTACACTTATCTCTTTGACTCTCTATAATATTCTTAATAATACTAGTTTTTCCTGACTTTGGATTACCAACAATCATAAAGTTTGGATATTCTTCAAGTTTAAGCCCAATATAAGATAAGGCTTCTATATTAAATCCAATAGGAATAACAGTTCCCTCTCCGTCATCCTCAATATTCTCAATTACCTCATGAAGATATAATGTTTCTGGAACAGTAATAACCTTCTTTGCTTTTTTATATTTATTTTTATTATTAACTTCCCTTATAAATTCTTTAATTTCATTTAATCTATCAAATTCCTTTTCTTTTATTCCAAATGAAGCAAACTGCACCTCATAACCATTATCATCCCCAATTATTGCCCTGCCCTTAACCTTTGTTGGCTGTACTCTAGTAAGTCCTAATATAGCATTATAATCTGTTTTATCAGTACAAGTTAAACACATTTTAGTTTTAATATTATTTGTAAACTTATAACTTATACCATTTGCAGTTGAGTTTGTAATTACAAAGTTAATACCATATGATTGCCCTTCACGCATTAGTAATAAAAGTTCATCATTTAATGAATCATAATTTTCCTTAAATTCAGCAAAATTATCAAGTAAAATTAAAATTTGTGGTATTACTATACCTGAAGCCTCTATATAATTTATTAAGTTACTTGCACCAAGCTCTGAGAATACAACTTTTCTCTTTTCTATTTCTTTCCTCATCATCTTAAATAAATTTATAACTCTTTCCTCATCATCACTAAATATAACATCACCAACATGTGGTGCCTCATTTAATGACTTTAAAGTTCTAGATGCAAAATCTAAAATATACATATTAATTTCATTTGGTCTGTATTCTGCTATTAAACTACATGCAAGAGTTTGAATAAAGGTTGTTTTACCAAATCCACTTGAACCTACTAAGAGAACATTCCCTTGTTCTGAGAAATCAATTCTTAAAATATCCTTTTTAAGCATATTTGGATAATCTATTTCTCCAATTATAGGTGAAACTTTTTTATACCCCCTATCCTTATTATTAAAGAAAATATCATCAACACTTATTAAATCCAATAAATTAATTTTTTCTGCTAAAGGTTCTGTCCAACAATTATCACAACGCCTATATCCCTTATAACTACTAAATTCACTTATATAGTTAACTATTTCATCAAGCTGAGTAATCTTCTCTTTATCCTTATTTTCCATTGATGATGAATAAATTACATTTCTTATACCCTCTATAGATACCTCTGCAATATCTATACTTTCACTTGTAATATTATCATCAACATATTTTTCAGCACCACTCCATGCAGTTTGAACTAAATCATAGTACTCATCATTTCCAACCTGAAAATATCCTCTTCCTGGTTCTACAATAAATGCTGCATCTGGCTTTTTTAACATTTCTTTAGAGTCACTTTCATCTTGTACTTTTAAACATAGCTTAAACTTTGAGTTACTCCAAATTTGAGAATCAACCACCCCAGCTGGTTTTTGAGTTGCTAATATTAAATGAACTCCAAGACTTCTTCCAATTCTAGCAGTTGAAACTAATTCTTTCATAAACTCAGGTTGATCACTTTTAAGCTCAGCAAATTCGTCAGCTATTATAACAAGATGTGGTAATGGCTCCATTTCTGAATTGTTTTTTTCAAGCTTTTTATATCCATTAATATGATTAACTTCAAATTCCGCAAATATATTTTGCCTTCTCTTTAGCTCACTTTTTATTAATGTTAGTGACCTATTAACTAAATTTCCATCTAGATTTGTTATAGTTCCTATTAGGTGTGGTAATTTTGTAAATAAATTAGCCATTCCTCCACCCTTATAGTCAATTAGAATAAATGAAACATCTGATGGAGAATAATTTATTGCAAGGGAAGATATTATTGTTTGAAGCAATTCACTTTTACCAGATCCCGTTGTACCTGCAACTAATCCATGAGGTCCATGAGTTTTTTCATGTAAATCTAACGAAATTAAAGTTCCACTTGCATTCAATCCCAATGGTGCTCCTATTGACTTTGTAACATTGTTTTGTATCCATCTATACTCTATATTTAATTCACGTGCAGAATTAATTTTATATAATTCATAAAGGGTTATTTTTTTTGGTAATGTATTTTCAGAGTAATTCTTCTTTACATAAATAGGCCCCATTCTTCTAGCTAACCCATCAAACATTTCATTTGCAAAATTTGAATAAACAAACTCCTGCTTATTCCCACTATCTAATACGTCAACTAAAGCACCTTTTCCCTCTTCAAAAACCTCAAGTATTTGAGAACATTGTTTTGGTATAAATTCTATATCTTGATACACATAAAAAGTTGTTAACCCTAAATCTAAGGATGTTTCCATATCTAAGTACTTAGATATAGCTTCATTTTCTAATAATATTGGATCCGTTACAATCATCACATAATGAGGCATTTTACTAGCTTTTTTATCTTCTCTCTTAGATACTACTGAGTTAATCACATCTAATATATTATGACAGGACTCTTTTCCAACGCCCATGAATCTAATATTTTTATTTTTACTCCAAATATGAGGTAACCATCTAATCCACTTCCACTCCTCTATATTCTCTTCAGTACAAAGACATATAAAATTAACATCCTCACTATAATGGTATACAGATAGTTCAAAAATCATATTTTTTACAAGGTTATAAATATACTTATCCTTACCAACTATTCCAACCCCTTGATTTTCTTTAAGATTAATAGAAATAGGCATATTATCTATTTTTGAATATTTATCTTTAATCTCTCTTGGCTTTAATAATAATTCATCTTCACGCTCTCCAAACTCCTCCTTAGGAATATTTATCTCAAAGGAAATTGGAACTGTTCCACGTCCAAGATAAATATCTAAAAAATCCTCATCTTTAGATGATTTTTCCCATAACCGTCTTTCAAACCCATCAATAACATCACATGCCTCCTCCATTGATGGATAAAGCTTTTGTAATACATCAATTTGCTTATTATATAACTCCTTAATCTCACTTTCCTTTTTATCTACAAGCTCAAGATACATTAAGTTTCTCTTTTTAATTTGCTTAGATGTTCTAACTGTGTTAATTACAAACATTATTATTGTAGTTACAACAGTTACAACTAGCATACCAACCCTATACATTGGATTTCCAAATGGCATTACAAGAACCATCATAGACATGCCTAGAGTTGGAATCAAATTCAAAAATGTGTCAATCCCTGGTTTTTTATCCTTTTTAGGAGGTGCTACTATTTCAACCTTATCTGTTGGTAGTTTCCACTTCATTCTTGGAGTTCTAATGAACTCTGGATAGTTTAATCTACTACTTTCTTTTAATGCAAATTTAATCTTACTATCATTAATACTAATATTATTTCTCGGGCAAAAAACCTTCTCTTCTTTGTATAGTAGCTTATAACCACATAAGATAATAAAGTCATTATCTAATAGCTCCGAATTATCTATTACCTTACTTCCATTTACATAAACATTATATTTAGAGTGTAGGTCTATAATAATTCTTTTATTATCCACCTTCTTTAAAATACAATGATAATCCTCAATTAAATTATCTTCAATTATTATATCATTATCCTTTGCTTTACCTATTTTTATCTCACTTACATTACTTATATCAATTTCATTACTATAATCTTCTTTACCACTAGAGAAATCTAGAAAAAAGTTAACCTTAAACATTTCATTCTTATAACTATCTAATATTGTAATTTGATCACCATGAACAAGTTTTTTTCTATTTACCTTTGTAGAATTTATTACAAAAGTAACCTCATTAGAAGGAAGAAGTAGCCAATATCCATCTACTTTCTGAATTCTTATTTTAAAGGTATCTCCTAAAATACTAATCTTAACATCGCATATATTCCCATTACTTATGAGAATTTCATCCCTATTGAAGGAATCTAAGTCAATTTCATTATAAAAATATTCATTAAAAATTATTATTGTATTTTTAAACTTACTATTTACCATATTTCCCCCTTAAACTAAATATATTTTACTTCCTGATGAAATTCCATAATGTGATAATATATCACTCCCTTTAAGAAAACAGGTTGGATTTTCTGTTTTTATATAATATCCCTTATTATCGTTTCCATCCTCCATTTTCAATGCCTTTAAAATACTCTTACTTATTGTTCTTACATTAACATCTAAAGGAATCTCTAATTCATATTCTTTTTTGCTATCTCCAATTTGTACTAACACAATTCCCTTATTCATTAACCCATTCCTCCCTCATTAATTTGTATATTATTTCATTTATCTTCGAATTTATTGACTCTGCATTTATTAACATTTCAAGTGACTCATTTTTACTTAAGTAGTTATCATATGCTATAAAGCTATAAATTTTATCCTTTAAGTATCTATGTTCATCAAAGATTTTTCCTCCACCATTTAAGTGATATTTATTAACTATCAATATAGTATTCTCATCGTTTAAGAACTCATCTAACAATTTCTTTGTTTTAACTACACTTATATTAGATGGCTCTAAAACTCCAATAAACTTATCAGAGTAATCACCAAGTCTTTTCAATGAATTATCTAATCTAGAACCAGAATCAACTATTACATAGTCAAAATCACACTGTCTTTTAATAGAATCTAACAAATAAATAAGATTATTACCTGTTGAATCCTCTATTTCTAGAGTAGAATTAACTGGATTAATATAATAAACGTTTGTACTACTATCCCTTTTAATTATTCCATTTAAAGTTTCTTTACCTATTTCAACACTCTCTGATGCTCTATAGAATAAATCTGCAATAGTATTTACCTTATCCTCTGTATTAAAATATATATCCAGTGATGATATTTGCTCTAAATTTAAAAGCAACACCTTTTTTCCTTCCTTTGTCAACCTTATTGCAAATAATAGGGATAATGTTGTTTTTCCTACCCCTCCAACTGGAGAAAACAGTGTTAAAACCTTCATCTTTTCATTCTTATTAAAAGAAATACTCTGATTTAATGATGAGTATATTTTTTTTATACAACTACATATAGCATGTCCATTTTGATACTTACATATTTTCTTTATATCTAAATCATTATTTCTATGGTTTTCACAAAGAGTTATTACTGTTTTAATCATACTAATCTCTGTAGAGGTATTTCTTAGTTCCTCATTTACAAGTAAAATATCTATGGTTCTTCCCGAATAAATAAGGTTTTCAAGTTTACTTTTTGATGTAACTCCTATAACCCTAAAAAAAGTCCCATAATTATTATTAAAAAATTTTATAAACTCTTCTACATAGTAAAAATCTTCATCATATACTACTAAACATAATTCCTTCATACTAAATACCTCTACTATCCTTTATTTGCATAGTGACATTAGCAATTCTAATTTGGTCCCCATTTTCTAGTCTGTATCTTTTATTTGGAATAATTCTATCACCATTTACATAGGAACCATTTTTTGATTCTAGATCTATAAAATAGTAGTAATACTCTTCTCTCTCTATTCTTCCATGTATCCTTCCAACAGAACTATTTTTTATAGTAATATCAACTGCTCCCTCAAGTCTCCCTATTAAGTAACTTTCATTTTCTAAAGGAACAGAGTTAACTCCATACCCATCCTTTATAACTAGGCTAAGTATCCCTATACTATTTGTAGCTCTATCTATTTGAACCTGATTTATTGTCTCTACATCTTCCTTTATCACTACACTTTTTTCCTTTATTAAAGATGCAAAGAAGTTTTTCTTCTTTTTCTTTTTTTCTCTAGAAATTTCACATGTATCTTTATTAATAGTAAATTCCTCTTTAATTTTTTCTAGATTTTCTTTAATTATTTCTAAAGTAGTAATATCATCTCTTATCTCCATAATTGTTTGATCTAATAAGGTGTTTTCAACTCCGTTTTGTTTTAATATGTTTAATAGTTCTAATAAAAATACCTTTCTATTCATATATGAGTTAGGTAGTTCATCCTTAAATGGCAAATATACTAATTCTATATCTTTACTGTTCAAGTTGTAAAAAACATAATCACTACTTATACATGCATTATTAGGATTTAAGAAGTAGTTTTTCAAGTTTAACAGTGTTGATGTAATACTATACGCAACCTGTAATAATTCAGCTATTGAAATACTACCGTTTTTTATACAGTCACTAAGCCTCACATATTCAGTTACATCATATTCTATTGTTATTGAATCATTTATTATTAAAGTATTAATAGTAAGTAGGGGTAATTCCCTATTGAAATTAACCATTTTCAAAGTATAGTCTGCAATATCATTTACCAATGTTCTTATAACTATTTTTCTTCTATTATCTCTATAAGATTCTTTAATACATATATCTGTCATTTATCTCCCACCCTTCTATAGGTCTATTATTTAGAATTGTTTATTAAATCTGTATAATCATATATATCATCATCTTGACTCTCAACTATTTCTGAATTTTTTAACAATTCTGTTCCAGCTAAATCAATAAAGGGATTACCGTCAATTAGCTCTGTTTCATCATTTAATAATTCTGTATCATCACTCTCTTCAACTGTTGTATCATTAATAAACTCACTATTACTTTTAGATTTTGTACTAAAGCCTCTACCTGTATTATGTCTAACACTCTTAGAGCTTGATGTAGCATTGTCTACTATTCCCTTTTCTCTACCAAGGGTTAAAACTGCTAGTTTATTATCAATTACAGGTTTTAATAACTCTTTAATTAACAAAACTCCTAAAATAATTATTCCACTTATTCCTATTACCATTTTAATTATTTGAATGCTCATATATATCTCCTACTCTAAGTTCTTCTTTAAATATAAATATTGTGGGTCATTTGGCCTTAGATTGTCGCAATCCTCAGTCATTTCAAGATATTTTAAAGAGTCTGCTTTATTTCCAATGGTATAACTAAGAGATGAAAGCTTTAAATATCCAAGGTAATGATCCTTATTTATTTCTAACATTTCCATATAGGCATTTTTAGCTGCTTCATAGTTATTTAACTCAACATATATATCTCCTATGTTAAGATAAATATCAATGCTAACTTGAATATCTAAGCACTCATTGTATAACTTTAATGCACTATTTAAATATTCATCATATTTTTCTTTATCACTAAACCTAATATTTCTAGCTTTTTCTCTATACGCAGCTGCTAATTTATCCTTAACCCCAAAATCTTCTGGATTAATTTTCTTAGCTTTCATAATTACATCAATTTGTCTATCAAATGCATCTGATATACTGTCTGCTGCATAGGTGTACATATCTGCTAAAGCTAAATATGATGTAACAGCAAAAGCTTTATCTGATTCGTTTTGTGAAATAAAAATCTCAAAGTTCTTTAATGCTCCCTCAAATTTTTCTTTATCCATATTCTCAGGAGAGATAAATTGGAAACAAATTTCCTTTATATATTCAAAATCCTCTCCAACCTTTGAAGAATTGCCTACAATAGAAAAATATTCGTAAGCCTTTTTGTAATTAACCTTATATAAATATGCCTTACCTAGAAGGTAATTAATGTTATCATCATCCTTTAATGACTTGTTTTTATTTTGTAAATTATTTAAGTATCTAATACATTCATCATTTGAACCCATTACTAAGTAGGTTTTAGCAACTTCATAAATACCCTCATTTTCATTTGATAAATACTCCTGAGCCGACTTAAACTCCTCTAGTGCTAATTTATAATCCATATTATTTCTAGCTTCAATTCCTCTATTTATATAAGAGTCAAAGTTTATTTTTAATTCCTCTGAATATCCTCTCCATCCACTAAAAGTTAATAATAATGATGTAATTACACCAAAACCATACATAGTTATTTTTTGCTTTTTATTCTTAACTCTAGTTTCATATTCTCTTCCTATCCGTGTAACATTTTCTAAATCACTCCTAAACTCCTCTGCACTAGCATATCTTAAAGTGATATCTACATGAGTAGCTTTAGCAATTATATACTCCATTCCTTCTGAAAACTCTTTATTAATATTTCTCAGTAATGGTATAGGAAATTGATTTTTTTCTGGCTTTATCCCCGTTAACAAATGAAATAAAGTTGCCCCTAAAGCATAAATATCACTTTGTGGGCTTATATTCCTAACATTTTCAAGAATTTCTGGACTCACATATCCAGTTGTTGCAAGAAGTAGACTATCATTCCACTCGCTATTTACCGCCTTAGCAATACCAAAATCTATTAGCTTAATTCTCCCTTCCTTTGTAAGCATTATATTTCCTGGTTTAATATCCTTATGGATTATTGGATGTGGTGTTTGTGAGTGTAGATATGTTAAAACCTCACACATTTGCTTCCCATAATTAACAACCTTTTCTTCACTTATAGACTTTACATCTTTTAATATACTTGCAAGATTTCTTCCATCTACAAAGTCCATTACAATATAAATGTATTCCTCATCTTCACTTATATCAGTAATTCTAGTTAGAGCTGGATAATCTAGTTTCTTTAACACATCAAATTCTGCAAGTAAGTTTAAATTCTTCTTCCCAGTTCCCTTTTCTATGGTTTTTATTGCCCAGAATGTCCCAAGCTTAAGGTCCTTAACAAGAAAAACTGATCCCATACCGCCGATTCCTAATGATTGAACGATTTCATATTTGTTTTCAATGATTTTCCCAATAATACTCATTAAAGCTCCTCCTTAGAGGAAACATATTTTATTGCCAACACAGTAATATTATCCCTCTCTCCTCTACCCTTTACTAATTGAATATATTTATTACAAACTTGCCCCATATAACCATAATCTGAGGTTTCATATAATTCCTTCTTCATTTCCTGAAAATCTTTAAAAGTCATCTTGTTATAAAATCCATCGCAACATAAAAGAAATAACACTTCACTAGGTAATTTCCCTACAAGAAAGTCCGGTCTAATATCTATCCCAGAACCTATACATTGTGTTAATATACTCCTTTTTACATTCTTAGCTTCATGAAATTTTCCCTTACTAATTAATTCATTATAATAAGTATGATCCTTAGTTAATACCTTAATTTCCTTATCTATTGTGTAAATTCTACTATCACCTATATGACATATATAAAATTTTCTATTTAAAACAAATAAAACAGAGGCTGTAGTTCCAAGCTTTAAATTATTTTCCTTACCATAATTTATAAGTTCTCTGTTAACCTCCCTCATAACAATACTAAATTCAATTAATATATCTCTGTCTTCTATATCTGCATTTAGTACTCCTTGTATTTTGTTGTTCCACCATTTTTCTAATTGTTGCACCATTCTCTTACTTGCAAAATCACCATTTGATAATCCTCCAAGTCCATCACATATTGCAAAAAGTCCAAACTCTCTATTATTAAATTTAGCTACTTTTATTAGAAAATTATCCTCATTTACCTTTTTCACTCTTCCTTTATCAGTTTTAACAACAACCTCAATACACTCTGCTCCCATTTAAAATCCCCCTAACACTTAAAGATATATGGTGAATTAGAGAAGCTTACCTCATCTCCATCACTAAGTTTATATTCCTTTAATGCTATAACCCTTTCTCCGTTTATAAATGTTCCATTTTTGCTTTCTAGGTCAATTAAGTAAAAATCACTATTTCTATAGCATAATTTAGCATGAATCTTTCCTACCGTTTGATTCTGTATTGGATAATCAACCTGTTGTTTCAACCTTCCTATTATATACTCTTCCTTATTAACTGTTATTCTTTCATTTGCTCCATTATTGTTACTTACTAAGTATGCAATTATTTCATTTTGTGAAGAAGATATTAGCTCTGTATCATCCCCATCTCCCCCCATTACACTTACTTGTTCTATAAAAGTTGTTTCTGCTGATGAGCTACTATGTGATATACTATCAAAAGCTATACCTTTACCAAATATTTGGCTATCATTATATTCCTCAAACTTTATTTCATCGTTATATATATTTGAAGTATGAATATGTTTACTTTTTTCAGCGTTATTATTCTCTTTTATAGTTACTTCATCCCTCTTTTTATCAAGAGATGGTAGTATTAGATAATTTATTACTACAAACGAAACACCTAAATCTAAAAGAATTATTATTACAATGCTAACTAACATAACATTTGGATTATCCCAACTCATATTATATAACGCATAACTTAATACCCCTGTTAATAATTGAGCTGCTACAAGTAAAAATACACCTGCTAAACCATTGTTAACCTTCAGTGATTTCTTAGGTGATTTTTTTTCATGTAATATATCCACTCTACGTATATCATTATCCTTCATAGAGTTCTCTATTTTATTTAAATGCTCTACTAAAGTATATAAATCAGCAAAATTGGTGGTTAACTCACCCTTAAGACTTGTTATTGTTGATGAATTCATCCTATGAGTTTCACAGTATAAGTCTATAAGCTTTGAAAGTACCAATCTTAACTTATCAGTAGTTCTACTTAAACTACTATTACAACCTGGAAGATACATAAATTTAATTGACTCATTAATAGGATCTATAAATATATATTCTTCTGTTAAGTACAATCTATTTTTATCAATTCCCTTTGTAAGATCACAATCTATATAATTTTTACATATCTTTAGCAATATTTTAATAAAACCTTTATTAGATAACTCCCTCTTCTCATGAACATATTCTCCAACCTTAGCAAGTCCACTAATATAATAAATAATCTCTCGAGGATTGTTTATATTATCTACATCAGTATTTAATAAAACTAAATTTTTGCATATTTCCTTTAAATCTAAAATTTCATTTTTTTCAATAGCCCCTTGTTCTAATGGCTTTCTAATTAAATTCTCCGAATTTATTAACCCATTCAACATAATTCACCCTCCCTTTATTATATAATTCTACCATATATTTGTTTTTTTTGAAATATGTACTTTAAATGTTAAATATTTTACAGTATAATTTGTTTAAGGGAGGGGTTTTATGTTAAAAAGAAATAAACGAATTATATCTATTATTGCTTTGGCGGCATTTACATTTATTGAACTGCCTGTACAAAATGTAACAGCATTTGCTTTAGAAACAGCTACTAAGGGTATTAGTACAAATCAAGCTAATGAAAATGGGTCATTAGCATTAGAGTATTTTTCTAAAAAGTATAAAGAAAATAATAAGTTGGAGTTACCAACTCTACAAAATTCACAGTCAGTTAAGACAAGCTCACTAAAAAAAATTACTTTAAATATATTAAACACAGAGGTGAAATTATCAAATGGAGATGCATCCACAGCTAAGAAATATATTGATGATTTAATTACAGAGCTTGAAAAAAGTACCTCTTTACTTTCTAATTTTCACATAAGTAAGGAAATTTCAAGTGATTTATCATTAAATACATCTCCTAAAGCAGAAACTGTACCTGAATCTGTAGATGTAGAAAATGAGGTTTTAGAAGAGAGTAAATCAGAAATGAGTGTTAACCAGTCTAATGAAATTGCTAAAGTAACATCAAACACTGGAATAGGTAATACTTTAGAATTCTATTTTTACCATAATGATACACTACAACAACATGAGGTAGATAATATTATTAATGATGCTTATAACGCCTTAATGAGTAAGTACACTACAACATTTAATACTTCAATGCTAAAAGTTGTAGAAGCTAATTCATCCGACTTTATAGAAAGTCCACTTAGTAAGGATTTACTAGATATAGTTGGTAAAAATAATAAGGATGAATACTATAATATTAATTCAAAAATTCCTGGAGTAGATAGTATTCCAGAAAAATTAAATATTAAACCTTATGCAGTTATTGATTCTACTGTACTTTCATCACTAAGTGATGTACAAGGAATAATTGTTGAATTTGATGGGGAAAAATATTTATTAAACAATGTTGATTATGCTAAATCTTACTTACTAAGTAACATGGATTTATATAAAAGTTCTTCTATTAAAATTAATGTAATCGTTAAGGATAATAATAATCTTTTCAACTATTCTTTATCGAAAAACATTGAAACTACTGCAAAGGAAAGTGAATTCAAATTTGATATAACTAACTACCAATATTCAATTGATAGTAATAATAAGGTTAATTATAATTATTTTATAAATTGTCCTACTAACCTTGAGGGAAGTAATGTTTATACTATAGCTAATATTCCTTCAATGTTACCTATTAAGATTGAAAGTACTGGTAAAAGCAATATAAGCTTACAAACTGATTTAAATAACTATGTTCATTCTTTAGACATGTACTATATGGATTCAAATGGTTATTATTACAACAAGGTTTATGATGATTTCATTGATTTATCAAGAAAATCCATTCAATATAAGGAGAATCTTGAGTTTAACTTTGTTGGCTTAAATAGTAATAAATCTTATAGAATTTCTAAGATAAATAATCAAGATATTTCAAGTACTATAGTTATTAAGGATAATAAAGCATCCCTTAGCTCTTTATCTGACAACTATTTTATACCATCTGGTAAAAATACAATTACAGTTACAGATGGTACAGATGAAATAATATTGCCATTTAGTTATTCAATTTCAGGGCTTCAGTATAAAATTTTGTATGATGCCTTCCCAAATAATAAAATAACAATAAATAATAAAACTAAGGAAATTGACTTTATTGTTGCTGTAAGTGATGAGTTTAGTGAAGATGAGCTTGAGCTAAAGTACTCAAATACAGGGGATAAGGCTAATATTGAGACTACTAAAATTGGGCCTAATATATTTTCAGTTAAATTGAAAAATTTAGACAAGTTGCCAGAAGTTTATAATGATACAATTTCAATTATTGTAAATAACAAGGTAACATATATTCCAATATATAAAGATGCTTTAATGCCAACTATAAAGTTAGTGAATAATGGAAGTATTTACGTTAATAATGGAATATATCACTTTAATGGTAGTAGCTTAAAATTTGAAATAAGCGATAATGATCAGGTTAAAAAGCTTCAAATACAAAAAAATAATGATATCCCAGTTGATATTATCTGTAACGTAAAAAGCTCAGATGATTATTCTTATAGTAATAATCAGCTAACCATTAATAACATACCTAATGATGTTAAAACATCTTATAAGATTATTATTGAGGATATTAACGGTAATATTACAACCCCTCAAACATTTGAAGTGATAAATGATACTAAGACACCTATTATTAACTATGCAAAGTCACCTACTAACCAATATAGTTATACTGTGGCTGATGGAGTTAAGAATATTTATATAATGGCTGATAAGGTGGAGAATAATTTATTTAAGTTTTATTTCTCAATTAGTGAAGATATAAACTTTGACCCATCAATTATAGACTCAACTTCATTAACACTTAGCTATAATGGTAATATATATACTTTTAAAGAAAATGAGATACAGTATGATTACAATAAAAAGTTATACTATGTCCCACTTCAATTACCTAGCCAAAATAAAGATATGGAAATTATTATTAACGCTAAGGACTTTGCAAATAATAAAGCTAAGGAATATAAGCTTGGAGTTATTTATAGTAATGATGCCATTGTTGATGAGAATATTGTATTTAAGTTTGAGGGAATTGATGCTAAAAATAATGATACCTTGAAAACCACCTCAATAATGAATAGTAATAACTTTGATCTTTATATCTCAAAGGCATTAAAAAATAATAACTTAATACTTGACTCAAACAATAGTGCATTGAATGCTTTTAAGTCATTAAATAAAGTAACTTTTAAATTGAATGATTCAAATCCTATTACCTTTAAGAAACAGGGTAATGAATTTAATATTCCAGTTCAAACCCTTAAGCTAAACCATGGAGAAAATATTCTAGAGTTTGAACTTAATTGTACAAATGGTAGAGAATATAAAGGGAAAATTAACATCTATTATGATCCTGTAGCTCCTACTATTGAGTTAATTGATACTGCTGGAAATAATGTTATTAGCAACAACTATACTGATATTAATGAAAGCAGCTATACAGGACTAAAAAATCCAATAAAAGAAATTAGAATAATAGATGGTAATAAAAAAGAAATTGATAACTTAAGTGTTGAATTTATGGGTAAAAATCTTAATATAAATGATTTTAAAGTTGATACTATTAATTCATCTAACTTAACTTATACAGTTAAAGATTTTAGTGAGGAGAAATATTCCTTAAACTACTCTATTTCTTCTATATTTGATAAGGATACTAATCCTAATACAGGCTTTAATTCTAAAGATAGAAGTATTAGAACAGATTCACCATTAAAGTATAAATATGATGTTTCTAAACCTACTATAGATTCTAATGTATTAACTCAAAAATATAAAGATACTAAGGTTTACAACAATAACGCATCAATTAGTATAGGATCATTTGGTAAGGATATTGCAATTTCTGATAATCTTAATGATGTTTTAGATATTGAATACAGAATATCTGATAGGGATGGAACCTTGTATGTGGAGAACAGCATCAAGGATGTTTACTCATATAACATCCCACTACTTGGAGCCACTGGAACCTCTCTTCCAAATGGTCAATATGTAATTCAACTTAAAGTTACAGATTCTGTTGGGAATTCAAGTAGTATTGATAATAATTACTTTACTAGAGTATTTATAGTTGATGATAAAAAGCCATTAATTGATATATCTCATAGTGGATTAATTGATAATGATAGAATGAATACCAACTTTAATGCATCTGTTTTTGTAAGTGATTATGATCTTGATTACGTAACTATACAAGTTGATAAATATACTACATTAAATGATAATAATCCTAAAACTGTGTATTCAACAACATTTAATGATGAGATAACTCAAGATGGTCCTGTATTTACTGCTACAATTGATAATAAAATTGAGGAAATACTTAATCTTAGCAGTGGAATATATAGAGTTAAGGTTATTTCAAATGATAGATCTAGCAATGGGGATACTCCTATTATAGAGAGTTCAAACTTTATTTTTTATGATAATGAAAAACCTGAAATAGACCTTGGTAAATTTACTGACTCATATTTAACCTCTAAGATATATAACTCTAGTAATAATAGTATTACTATAGGCCAATCTCCTGATAATGATATTATTGTTACAGATAATATGTCTGAAACATTAAAAATAGAATACTTTATATATGATGAAGAGGGTGTCACTCAACTGAAAAGTGGAAATTATCAAGGGTCTATTGGATTAAATAGTTTAGGTAATGGTAGATATAAAATTAAGGTTAAGGTTACTGATGAAACAGAAAATGAAATATTTAGTAGTTTAGGTAATTTTGTAATTGACAATGTTGCACCTACCTTTAAAATTAATGGTTTAACCTATAATTCTAGTGATTTAGAGTTGCTAAATCGTCCATTAAATTTATCTGTTGAAGTTAATGATATTTCAATATCATATATTAATGTTAGAGTACAATTACCAAATAATACTTTTGTAGAAAAAATTTGCAATGTAAGTGAAGCTAAAAACTTTATTGCAACCTTTGATCAATTTTCAGAAAATGGTGACTATACTCTTTATATTGATGCATCTGATAGAGCTGGTAATATTTTAAATACTGTAACTAGAAAATTTAGAATAGATACTACTGCTCCAATAATTAATGGTGCTCAAGTAAACGGAAATAGAGTTAACCCTGATATAATGAATTATACTAACAGCCATAATTCATCTATATTTGTAAACTTTAGCGATAATCTTGATGTTAATGGAGATATAGAGTTAATTCTTACTGCTTCAAAAAATAATGTAGTTAAATCATTGAAAAATGGTGACTCTCTTAAGGAAGATGGAGAATATGTAATTAAGGCTCAGGTTAAGGACAAGGCTGGTAATATGTCTACTGTTTATAGCTTTAACCTTACTGTTGATACTGTGCTTCCTGTTATAGATGTTAGCGGTGTTAATACTGGTCACTATTACAATAAGGATGTTACTCCTTCTTGGACAGTTGATGATGAAAAAGCTACTTTAAGTGTTACATTAAATGGTAATCCATTTGATAGTTCTATTTTATCTAATGAGGGTAATTACACTCTTACACTTAAGGCTACTGATTTAGCTGGGAATGTAGCTACTAATATTGTAACCTTTGTAATTGATAAAACAGCACCAAAGATTACTGTTGAAAATGTTGAGAATCTTGGATACTATACTAATCCAATTACTCCTGCTATTAAGTGGGATGATAAGGATGCTATTGCTACTATTTTACTACAAAACGTAAATTACTATGGCCAAGAGATTGATAAGGATGGTTCATATGTTCTTTATGTAAAGGTTGTTGATAAGGCTGGTAATATTAGTGATGCATCTTATAAGTTTAGACTTAATGTATCTAAGCCTGAAATTAATATAGATGGAGTTAGTGATGGTGATGTTGTAGTTGGTGGATTTACTCCTAATTTTAAGTTTAAGGATACTGTTGAATACCAAATTCTTTTAAATGGTAAGGCTTATCATGGTGAGGAAATAACTGAGGATGGTAATTATACTTTTGTTATTACTGCTAAGGATGAGGATGGGGTTGAAACTGTTAAAACTGTAAACTTTAAGGTTGAAAATACCAGTAAGGAAACAATATCTGGGAATGTTACTACTGATAAAAAGGATTCTTCTAATCTTCCTTTAGCTGTTGGAAGTGGTGTTGGTCTTGTTTTAATATCTATTCTTGGATATTTCTTATTTAAAAAAAATAAATAATGTAAAAGCTTAGGGGCTGTCACACTAAATACTTAGTGGACAGCCCCTTATAGCCTTTTATCCTTATTCACTTTTATTTTTGTGGTCATCTGTACCTGTTATATTACTTTAAATTAAAGATTACCTTTTGTTAGGTAACAATATAACTTGTACTCACACCACCATTTAACCAACAAATATGCCATAAAACCAATAAATGGGTATATTATTACAATCATTAAACTACTTGTTTGAACAACAGAACCAAGTGCAGCAGCTAGAGTAATTATCCCTTGACTAACTAAACCTAATTTTGTTGGCTTATAATTTTTATTTGAATACTTTCCTATAGCTTGAGCTGGAGCATATTTAAATGTAATTAATGCAATTGCAATTATATAATATTGTTCAGTACCACACTTAACTACGTCCTTAGGTTGTGTTACTAAAACTTCACCACATTTATATTCAATAATTGCAATATTAAGTGAAATAACCTCTTGTCAAACATCTCTTTTGGTTAAGTAACAACAATATTATAAAATAACCTTAATAACCTTTCCCTCATAAATGAAATAAACTAGCTTATATACTAAAAAACCTAAAAGTGGATAAGCTAAGGCTACTAATATAGTTTTAGATGTAGCAACTGACCCTAAAATAGCTGAAGTGCTAACAATTATATTAAATAAAGGCCCCTGTAACTTATTAATTGTTTTAAGATTATTAAATTTTTTTTCAAAGTTACGTAGAAAGCTATTTGCTGATATTAATGCCGTTAAAATTATATATACTACTAAAATTATAATATTTAATGTTATTTTTCTACTATCAATGGCTTTTACAAATTCACACTGAAGTAAATATGTTCCAGTAATAAGAAGTGTTAATCCATTCATTAAAATTGTATTTCTTAAATATAGATATTTTTCTACATTATCACCTTTTTTCAACATTCCAATTATTGTATATAAAAAACTAACTACACAAGGAACTACATATAATAACTTAATTACTAAGTGCATATCCACTCCAACTGCAAATGGTGCTATAACACCGATTAAACTTAATAATAAGAATATCCCATATAGTCCTTTTGAATTAGTATTTTTATCATTTAACCTTGTATTACTTTCCTCTATAAAACTTTCTTTAATTTTTAAAATTTCATCTTTACTGTATTTTTCTTCAATAGATTTTATATAATTTATTGCTCTCAATTTAAAACCTCCATCCTCTAATGTTTTTACTATCATTAGTAAATTAATCTTATTACCACCATATACTGTCCCACCAATCACTTACATCGTTTAACTCATTATTGATTTCTTTTATGGCAGGCTCCACAATATTTTCATACCCTTTCGTTAGGAGTGGGTCAATAACAAATAGATTAGCTAATGATATTATTCCTGAAAATACAAATCCTCCAACAGCTCCTACCACTGCGCACGTAGCACTTCCAGCAGGCCCTGCTATAGCTCCAACAGCTGCACCTATTTTAGCACCACCATATATACTTAATGCAATTCCACCTAAATCAATTAAACCACCTGCAATTGCATCATCTACTTCAGTACCATACTCAACTACATCCTTATATTGGGTTACACAAACCTCAACCCCTTGATATGCTATAATTGCAATATTAAGCCAACTAATACCCTTAGAAACATTACTCTTAATTTTATCAAGCTTCATTAATTTAGCACTTTTAGCATCCTTAATATTTTTAAGACGATTAACTATCTCAGTTTTAATTTGAACTCTCCTATTAGATAAGGAATTACTATTAAGCTGAGCAACATGTTTATCAAGCATACCTTGAACAGATCTTAAGTCTAATTTATATTGATTAATATCCTTTCCAACATAAATACTACTTAAATATGCAGCAGGACTTCCAGTTGATATAATTTCACTTATATCCTTAACTACCCCAGCATATGTTGTCCCTTTATTTAACTGTAAAAATTCTAGAAAAAGAACCTCTTCAAATGTTTTTCTCGGATTATCATACATTCTCTTTATTTTTATTTGTAAATCTTCTTCACTTAATCCCTTTAATTCATCTATAAGTTCCTTTGCATCAGGGCTAAATAATATAACTGTATTTAAAGTTATATGCTCAGGTAGTCCAGCCTTTTTTAATGAATCATATAATAAATTTTGAAAATCTAACTCTTGATTATCTTGTAAAAGAGTTATATATGTTCCATAATCTTTATTTTCATCAATAAACTTTAACTGATTTCTTATTAAGTTACTTAATTTTTTATCATTATCTTCAAGAGATAAATAAAAATTATCAAAATTTTTCTTAAAAGTCTCATATCTTGAAACTTCTTTATTAATGTGAGCCTTTAGCTGATTTTTATCAGTATTAAACTCATCCCAATTAAAAAATTCTCCTGTTACACAGGATTCTGAAAGTTTACTACTTACCATATCACTAATAGAAGATATCTCATTTAAAAATGTTACATTACTTACTAATTCTCTACTTGTATCCTGACAACTACTATAGTCTACTTGGAAAATCACCTTGCTCATATCTACACCTCTAAGCTTTTATATAGTGCATCTCTCTGCTCTATAAGCTCTTCCCCTAGTGATACTATATCCTCTGTAAATTGTTTAATCATAGTAATTTCTACAATATTCTGAAGATACTCAAGCTTCCACTCTTCAAATTTTTCTTTAAATGAATCATAGCTTTTACCACTCCACACATTATTACCCTCTATTTCATTAATTCTTTTTTCAAGGTCTAAATATGTTTGTGTTAACTTCTCAATTTCATCACTTAATGAACTCTTCAAAGTGTTTATTGACTCTGTATTTATATAAAAATTTATATTTCTTGGTACACCCACTCTTATCTGCCCCCTAGTTCCATAGCTTATTATTTAGACTCTTCCTTCTATTATATAAACTATTTAATTTATTATTTATTAAGTTAAGTGCCTTGTTTATTAAAGCTTCCATACTATCACTTTCCTCAGTCATCTTTTTATGTCTTACCTTTAGACCCTCAACTATATCTGTTTGATTTCCTAATCCATCTACAAGTAATCCGATTACTTTATCCTGTTGTTTACCTTTTAATTGTGAGATTCCTGAATCCATCTTATTGCTAATCTTTAGTGCTTTTTTAATATCATCTTCCATATTCTCATATTTAAATATTTCTAGATTTACTTGTCCTAATTCTTTTTCAATCTCATCTCTTGACATTAATACATCCCCACTTTACTTATTAATGGTTTTTGCAATACTATTATCTAACCCAACTGCATCCTGTGATGCACCCTCTATAATACCTGCTAAGTTAGTTAAGTCCTTAATATTATCCTTAAATGACTTTAAAACTTTCTCTGTCTCTTCCTTAAATGCTTTCTTATATTGACCCTTCATGTGATCCTCTGCATTTTCACAACTCTTCTTTATACGTTCATAACTCTCTTCTGCTTCTGTTTTCATTGATTTCATTTGAATATATATATTTTTCATCTCTTCAAAGTTAAAGACTATTTTTGATTCTGTTGCCATAATATTACCCATTAACTTTCTTTATTATTTGATTCTTTTATTTTTGTTCTTTCTACTGATAATGTTAATGAGTATTGAAGCTCTTCTTCATCTTGAAAACCAATAAAAAGTAATCTTTTAATTTCTTCATGATTAAAAAACCTTAAATTTTCTTGTGTTTGTACCCCAAATGGTGCTATACATGCACAATAATCAAAGATTTCTCCTTCTTCTTGTTTTCTTACTAATTTACCTAATATCATTATTTTTTCATTGCTTTCTATATCTGTCATTACAACTGAACCTATTGGTAATAATTTAATCATAACACCTTCTCCAATCTTTTACATTATATCTTATATTATACTATTATTTAAATAATAGGTAAATCTATTTATTATATATACAGTAATTATTCATTGTACTAAACCCTAAAAGGTGTTATGCTATCCATATTGAAATTTAATATACAACGAAAAAATGTGAGGTATACTATGATTAAATTTGACAACTTAAGCTATTCATTTCCCCAAAAAGACTTGTACAATAATATAACCTTTACCATAGAAACTGGTGACCATTGTGCATTCATTGGAACAAATGGGAGTGGTAAAAGCACTCTTTTAAATATAATAATGGACCCTGAAAACTATATGTATGATGGGAAACTTCTAATAGATGAAAACTTTAGAATTGGCTATGTTCCACAATTTGAGGAACTTGATAAAACAAGGGACATTACAGTATTTGAGTTTTTAGCTGAAGATTTTGTTACTCTTCAAGATAAAATTACATCAATATGCACTCAAATGGAGACTTCAACAGATATCGAAAAGTTACTAGAAGAGTATCAAGAAGCACTAGATGCATTTGAAGCAATTAATGGTGATGATTATGAAAATATCATACATAAAAAGCTTAACCTTATTGAACTTATGCATTACAGAGATTTACTAATTTCTGAGCTAAGTGGTGGAGAATTTAAGCTAATTCAAGTAATAAAATCTATGATTACTAATCCAGACCTTCTTATTATGGATGAACCTGATGTATTTTTAGATTTTGTTAACCTTAATGGACTTAAGGCTTTAATTAACTCTCATAAGGGAACAACCCTAATAATCACTCACAATAGATATCTATTAAATCATTGCTTTAATAAGATTATTCACCTTGAAAACAAGGAAATTCAGGAGTTTAATGGTGGATATATTGATTATAACTATGAATTACTTGAAACAAAGATTGAACTTCAAGAGCTTGCCTTTGCTGATACAGAGGAGATTGAAAGAAATGAGGTTATAATTGATAGATTAAGAGAGCTTGCTAGTGAAAATGCTGAACAATTTAGAGGAAAAACTTTAAGAGCTAGAGTTAAGTTCCAAGAGAGATTAGAAGCTAGAAGAATTAAAGCTCCTTTTGTTGAGATTAAAGAACCTAATATAACTCTTCATACCTCTACTGAGGCTCAAGATAAGACTCTTTTAAAGGTTGATAATTGTACTGTTAAGTTTGATTCTATTCTTTTAGATAATATTAGTTTTGAAGTTAATTCTACTGATAAGGTTGCAATTGTTGGTGCAAATGGAACAGGTAAAACTACACTTTTCCAAATGCTTTACAACAATAATAACCCTTCAATTGAGATTGCTAGTGATATTAAGGTTGGATATTTATCTCAGCTTCAAGGACAAACTCTAAATTACTCAAATACTATCTTTGATGAGTTTTTTGACCTTGGATTTACAACTCGTGATGATATTATTGAGTATTTAAGTGGGTATAATTTTAATGAGGAAGTTTTAAACCAAAAAATTGGTACATTATCTGGTGGGGAGAAGAATTTGATTCAGTTAGCTAAAATCTCTGAAACTGGAGCGAATCTTTTACTTCTTGATGAGCCTACAAGCCATTTAGATACTTATTCTCAAATTGCTTTAGAGAAGGCTCTTAAAAGGTATAAGGGTGCTATTTTAATGATTTCTCATGATTACTATACTATTGCTAATTGTATGGATTATGTTTTATTAATTGAGGATAAAAAGCTTAGAAAGATTTCTATTGATTCATTTAAAGAGATGATTTATGCTAATCATTTTAATAAGAATTATTTAGAGGTTGAGGAAAAGAAGAGAGTTATTGAAACTAAGATTGAGCTTGCTTTAAGGGATAATGATTTTATTCTTGCTAAGTCATTATGTGAGGAACTTGAGCCACTAATTAAGTTACTATAATAAAATAGGGATAGACTTACAGAATGTCTTATTGTTATAAGATGTAATTCCGTAGGTCTATCCTTAATAACTTCTATAGGTATTTTCTCCACCTATAGAAATATGCGTATACCCACTTGTACTCATCAAATATAACCGTTAAACTGGAATCTAACAACAAATTAATCATGCTAATTCTTGTTTGCAAATGATTCTATCTTATAAATCTAAAGTAAAAATTAATAAAATTAACAAAAATATAAATATTGAAGCGAGCTTTTCCCCATTCTCTCTTTTATATGAATTCAAATTAATTCTCCCCTTTTATTCTTATATTAATCTATTTTAATAATTCAAGATAGATAATATTAGTTCCCTTTTATTTTTATAGTATTCTTTACTCTCATTAGACATTTTATTATAGCTTCTATCAAGCTTATTTTTTACAAATTTAATTCCATCTTCAATATTGAGTTCTCTTTTAACAAATGCTAAATAAAATAATGATGGTAGATTATCGTAGTGAGAAATAGCATCTGCATCAGCTATACATTTCTCTTCTTGTGATATTTTCTCTTTTTCTACGCTTCCTCTGTGATTTAATATACATAATTTAACTAACTCTATCTTAGTACATATCTCATTACATAAAATTCTCCAAATCCAATATGAGTTTCTTGCTCTTTTACCTCAACAATTTCAAATCCCTGAGATTTATAGCAGTTTATAGCTCTTGTATTCCAGGTTCTGACCTCTAATACAACAGGTTTATTAGGGAATCTATTTTGACATTCTACCAAAGCCATATTTGTTATTACTTTTCCTATTCCCTTGCTACAATAGTTGGGATTTATACCAATTCCAAAGAATACTGATTTCCCTTCATCTAAGAGATTTACAAATCCCACTAGTTCTCCATCTTCATTAATATATCCTATGTATCTTTCCCTTTTTACATCATCAGTCAATGAATACTTTTCTTTAATCATTACATTCCATGTTGGTAGATTATAAATTGAGTAATCTCCACTATATTTCCAATTTGAAATTTCTTGTGCTTGTTCTCTTGAAAGTTTATTTGCTGTTAAATTCATCCTACCTACCTCATCTTACCTTCTACATTAAATAGTACACAGTTTATAATAATATTACTCCAGTTAATATTTATGTAATTTTTCTATCACAACTTATCATTCCTTTAAATATATATCCTTACTTCTTTATTTTAATATCATCTAATTTTGAAAATATTCTATAATTAAAATAAAGAAGTATTGAAACAATCTCTATTGCTACAAAGAGGATATATGTCTCTACTGTAACACTTAAAATCCCAGATATAAAATATACAATATAATTTAGAAAAATACTAATAATTATAAAATATATCATCTTTAAAAATTCTTTTAACATAAATTCTAACACCCCCAAACCCTTATTAAAATTATAACATATTTACAAATTATTTGTAAATTCGTTATAATTCACTGATAATTCATTAAATACGTTGAGATAATATTATCCCTATTTTATTTTAAAATATACAGATTTAGGTTATAATATATAGAATAAAGCTACGCCTTACATTGGTTCGGCAAATATATAGGGTAATACGGAGGTAGCTATGTCGATATATTTAAATTCAGATAAGCCATTAATTAACTATAATAAATTGGTTAATACAAAATATTTTGTTGATAAAAGCTTAATAATAGAAAAAATAAATGAAGTTATAGATACTTCAGATTGTTATATATGTATAACTAGACCTAGAAGATTCGGTAAATCATCAGTTACAGATATGTTAGGTTCATA
>JBOFVP010000177.1:0-2714 GCA_051653165.1 Clostridium sp. | reverse complement strand
ATTAAATGTATGTTATTTTATAGTTATTATAAATAATTGATTTTATGTTGTTACTTATGATAAGCTTCACCGCACCGTAAGTAAAAAAGATTAGACTTCCCCGTATACAATATAATTGATATTATTTCAAATTCAAGTTCCAACTATATTTTTTATACAAAATAAAATAGTTTTAGTTAAATAATTTATTATTTATTAACTAAAACTATCTTCTCTGCATAAACTTATCTTGTTTTATTAATCTCTTCCTCGGATAAACCTGTTGCTAGAACTATTTGTTCTACTGGAATATTCATATTTACTAAATTTCTAGCTATTTGAACTGCTTTTCTTTCTTCTGCTGAACTAATCATATTAGCTCTTTCATGTAAGGACCTTTCTCTCTCATAATAAATTCTCATAGTTTCTTCATCACTACTTAGGTATTCAATTTTTTGTTCAGCTTTTTCTATTGCTGTATCCAAACTCATCAACTCCTTCAATGTAGTTTCAGATATATCTTTTTCCAAAAACATTAGCCATCTTTCTATATGATTATCTCTATAATCTTTATCTTTTTTCTTTCTAAACTTAGGTAATTCTAAAAAATGAATCTCAACCATATCTGTTAACATATAATCTTTCTCTATATCTTCCCATAAATGAAATGATGATTGATAATTTTCTGTCCCTAAAAATTCAAAATCTAAGATATTAATAGTTATAACCTTTTCTAAGTTAGTATAATCTTGGCCCTGCTTTATATTTTCAAGATACATCTTTCCCCAATAAAATAATGTTCTTTTATCCATATTACCTTGATCTGTAAGTTGTACTTCTATGTCTATATTTTCTCCCTTAGAAGTTTTTGCTCTAACGTCAATAATTCCTGTTTTATCTAAAATTAATTCCTTTGTTAATTGTTTGTTATCAACAATTTCAACTTCTACTATTAGCTCTTTCTTAGTTCTTTTCAAAACGGCATTAATAAATGCTATTAAAATATCTTCATTTCCTTTTTCGCCAAAAACTTTCTTGAAAATAAAATCGTTAAGTGGTTTCACTTTTCTCATCTATTTCACCTCATTCTTTATCTTTAGTTAAATTATTATCATATATTACCTTTATTATAACACTAAAGTTAAATTTCTTTAATAAAAAGTTGATTTTAATTTTTATATAACTATATTGTAAATATATCTTATAAGATTGGAAGTTCTTTAAAAATCAAATACTAAGCATTAATATTTTTTCTAATAATTTTGGTTCTCCACAGGTACGCTTCACCGTACCGTAAGTAAAAAAGTTTAGATTTTCCCATATACAATATAATTAATATAATTTCAAATTCAAGTTTTGATTATATTTTTTTATAAAAATAAGATAGACTTTAAAAGCCTATCTATTTCAAATTACTATTTAACTCTTTTATCTTTTCTATTGAGAGCTCTGTCCCCTTAGCTACTGTTTCAATATCAACTCCTAATTTCAAGAAGTTAATTGCATTTTCAATTGATTTTCTTTGCTCTGCTCTAGCCTCAGCAGAACTAATCATGTTAGCCCTTTCGTGTAATGATTTTTCTCTCTCGTAATAAATCCTCATAGTCTCCTCATCACTACTTAGGTATTCGATTTTTTGTTCAGCTTTTTCTATTGCTGTATCCAAACTCATCAACTCCTTCAATGTAGTTTCTGGTGTATCTTTTTCTAAAAACATTAACCATCTTTCCATTCTCATCTGCTACTAAATAAAAAAATTTAGATTTCCCCTATATACTCTAATATTTTTTTACAAACCTCCCCATAATCAACATTATTAAAATCAGTTGCTTCAACCTCTATCCTCTCCCCACCAATTGAAAAATCATACATTCCCCTATCAAAAGCCATTTTCTTAAAACCATCTAACCCCATTGATACATAAGGTTTATCCCCCTCATTACCTTCTGGATAAGCTGTATTTATCACATGTCCTCTATGTCTTTCTCCAGAGTTATCCCTTTTTTCAAACCTCTTATATATTTCCTCAATATCCCCCTTAAAAATAACCGTTATTGTTTTACAATTATATTTATCAATAAGTTCCCTTAATTCATTAATTGAAGCATTCTCAAAATTACTCTCCAATATAACTGTAAGATTACACTTTAACATTTCATCAGCAAATGAATAAAGAATCCCAATACTACCAATGCCAAGATTTATCTTTTCTTCCCTTCCCTTAAAACCAACTGTATCAAATAATATTTCCTTTATACTATCCTTTGATATAACGGGTATATTCAGCCTATCTCCTAAATACCTTGCAAAAGTAGTTTTCCCTGATGCTGGAACCCCTGCAATTAAAATAAGACACATAATTAACTCCTAATATTATTTCTTTTCTTTATATTATATTCCCCCTTTTAAATTGTGCTGCAAAAACCACTATTTATTTTATCATTGCCACCAATCCTAATCCTAGAAAACATTGTATTCTTTTTACTACCATCAAGTGTTGACAACAATAGCACATTATATATTAGTCTTTTACTTTTTTTCTAATAATTTTGGTTCTCCACAGATACCCTTCACCGTACCGTAAGTATAAAAATTTAGATTTCCCCATATACAATATAATTAATATAATTTTAAATTCATGCTTCAACTATATTTTTTTATAAAAATAGGATAGGTTTCACCTATCCTAACAATTCTTATCTCTTAAATCTTTAATCTCTTCTATATCTAATCCT
>JBOFVP010000176.1:0-33601 GCA_051653165.1 Clostridium sp. | reverse complement strand
TACCCTCTTTTTTATCCTTTAAATTAATTTCTGCAATAAAATCTGATTCTTTTAACTTATTAATAATTTCAAGAGTACCTTTAATTTTTATTTTAACAGATTTACTCTTATCTTCATTTAAAATTAAAGTTGTCTTATCCAGATTAATGTATCCAATTGGGATATCTAACTCTATTTCTCCAATTGTACTACTTACTTTAAATTTAGCAGTTACATTTTCACTACCATTTAAAACTTTTATTCCTTGAGGAAAATTTAATTTTACAACAACATCCTTTGATGATGTTATTGTTGATAAATCTATAGCCTGTGTTTCTATAGTTGTAATACCTTTTAATATTTCTTTACTCCCTGTAATCTCTATATAATTATAAGATAATTGAGTTTCATCTATTTTTATACCTTCTTTTAAGCTTCCCATTGTTTTAAGCTTTATAGGCACAACTTTTCCTTCTGTAACCTTTATCTCTAATGTTCCTTCTAAACTACTTAGAGTTATACCTGTTACCTCATTATCACTTTCATCTAAAGCTTTAATTGGAAAGTTTACCTTCATATCCTTATCAACATCCTTAGCTTCACCAACCAAACATACCTTTTTAACTTTTTCAATGCTACTTTTAGGCCCCTCGATTCTTATCTTCTCAGGTGTTATTAGGGCTGGATTACCATAGATTCCTTCTTTATATGAAATTGCTACCTTTGAAGTAACCTCAATTTCTGTACTCTTTAATTCTTCTACCATCAACTTAATTGCAAGAAATCCATTTGTTCTAATATTAATATTTTGTGGTTTTTTAGTTACCTGAATAGGAACTATATTTTCTCCACTTTTCAATGCATAAGCTGATAAATCTACGGATAATTTAAAATCACTTTTAGATACCCTATATATATCTGTAGCCTTACCCTCTATTTCTAAATCCACTTTAAACTTTTGATTAGGTGATAATGCTAGATTATTATTAGATAACGTATTTTGTCCTTGTATTTCTACATCTACAGATGAAATATCTACACTTTTGATTGGATTTTCTACATTAGTAACATATAACCACAACCCAAAGGATAAAAGTAAACAAATAATTTTAACTATTGTTTTTTGTTTTCCCCTATCTTTATCCATGACTTCACCCTCTCTCTTGCAGTTTTAACTTTTTTAACTTCTCTATTTTCCATAATTTTTAATAATATACTTTTTAATTTGTCTTTATCATAATTCCTTGACAATCTTCCATTAATAGCAAGTGAAATAACACCCGTTTCTTCAGATACAACTATTACTAGTGCATCTGAATTCTCAGATAGTCCAATTGCAGCTCTGTGTCTAGTTCCCAATTTTTTATTTATTGATGTATTATTCGTTAATGGTAATACACACCCTGATGCATATATTCTATCTTTTCTTATAATAGTTGCCCCATCATGTAATGGAGTATTTACAACAAATATATTTTCTAACAAATTAGCGCTTACTTGAGCATCTAATATAGTACCTGATGCTAATACTTCTCCTAATCCTGTTGATTGCTCAATAGCTATTAATGCTCCAACCTTCTCATTTGCTAAATTATCTATCGCATTTACTAACTCATTTACTACATGTTCCCGTTGTTCTTTACTTTGACTTCCATGAATTTCATCAAATGCACTTCTTCCTAAATGCTCTAATGCTCTTCTAATCTCTGGTTGGAATATTATGACCATTGATAGTACTCCAATTGTAAGTGTAGAGCTTAAAATAAAGTTTAATGTTTGTAATCTTAGTAAATCACTTATTGGTATTAATGCAACTATTAAAGCTATTCCTTTTAATAATTGCTCAGCTCTTGTTTCTTTAATTAACATATAGCCTTTATAAAATATATATGAAACTACAATTATATCTAAAATTGACCATATAGATATATCTTTTAGTGTGTTTACTAATAAATTAATTATATCACTCAATTATTTCACCCCTTAGACATTATATTTAAATTATACACCAAAAATCACATTCTTAATATGAACCTTAGTATTTTTTTCAATATATATGCTTATTTTTATAATATTTTTTTCTTCTTAACAATATATTTAATATATATATTAAAATTCTCACTTGGAGGTGCATTTTATGGAACCAAGCTTTTTAACAAATTTAAAGAATTCTTTTAATAAAAAACTACTCTGTATAATAATTATATTAATCCTCATTCCTTTAGTATTGATTATATGTTTTAGATTTACTCCTAAAAGTATAATAACTTCTAAGTTGAATGATGCTTCTAACGAAATTTTTAAAATTAACTCTACACTAAGCAATGCCATAAGCCACCAAACAATAAATACAGATTCTGTTAAGAATATCCTTACTAGTGGTATAAACTCTTTAGATTTAATGCGTGATAATATTAATAAATTTGAATCTAATGAAGATACTCAAGAAATAAAGACTCAATTTTTAAAGGTGTTAGACTCTAATATTTATTTATTTGAAATCTCCTTATCTATTGTGAATAATACCTCTTCACAAAATATTAAGTCTAAATACAAAGAGTTACTAAATGCTATTAACAGATTTTCTGATGACTACAAGGTCTTAGATAAATATTCTATAACTTATAAACTACCGGATTCTTTCATTATTTTCTTTAAAAATATGCAAACTTATACTAATTCTATAATTAAAGTTAATATGGAAAAAGATATTGAGAATGAACAAAAACGCGACTTTTTAATATCTGTAAACTCTTGCTTAGATAAGCTTAAGACTTTTAAAAAAGATTTAAAACCTACTATTGATTCAATAAATAAAGATGGTAGAAGTCTTTCTGTTATGGTAGATAATATTAATATTATGAAGTCTGAGTTATCTGCATTAAAAAAAGAATCTCAATCTTTTAGTATTCCCCCTATAGGAAAGAATTGCTATAATTCTCTATCTGAGAGTATTAAACTTTGTTCTATTTATATCAATGAAATTGAAAATGCTGTAATTACTGATATGGATAATGGTGATTCATCTAATTCTAATGAAATTTATGATTCTGCATATAGTAAGCATAAAGATTTTTTATCATCATTAGATAGATTATACGAACACATATCTCTGCTAAATAATTAGATTATGAATAATATCTCATTAATTGGTTAATACTATTTCATGGACTGGGTTAACTATTTAAGGAGGTTTTTTATGAAAAAATTTTTCAGTCTATTTTTATTAACTTTATTAATGAGCATAGCTTTATCTTCAATGCAAGCAAGTGCATTTTCACACTTCTCATTGGAATGTCTTTTTAAACCAATTGGAATTGCTAATGAAGAGCTAAGCAATCAATTAACAGCAAAAAACAACATTATAATAAATGAAGAACAAAATACAGCAATTAATGTATTTAATTATCACAGTGGTCAATTAAAATTATCTGAACAAGATATAGATTTAATGGCAAAACTAGTTTATGCAGAAAGTAGGGGTGAACCCTTTGAAGGAAAAGTAGCAGTAGCATCAGTTGTATTAAATAGAGTAATTAGTCCAAACTTTCCTTCTACTGTTACTGATGTAATTTTCCAAAAGAACGCGTTCTCATGCGTTATTAATGGAAATATAAAAGCTTACCCAGATCAAATCTGCTATGATGCAGTTTATGAAGCTATTAGAGGAACTGATCCTACAAATGAGGCTCTATTCTTCTACAATCCCGCAATATCCACATGCTCTTGGATGAAGGGAAAAGAAAAAGTTGACCCCAGACAAATTGGAAATCATTTATTCTTTAAAACACATTAATTAAAATGATTTCCCAAAACAAAAGAGTTCATCTTGTATTAGATGAACTCTTTTGCTACTTATATGGATTCTTCAAATGTTCCTTTAACTATTGCCTTACCATTATCAACCATAAGCCTTCCCATTGATAATACTTTATTTATAGTCAGCTCATTTTTATTAATCAATACTATATCTGCATCTTTCCCTTTTTCTATAGTACCTTTATTCTTTAGCTTTAATAATGTTGCAACATTTGAGGTTATAACTCTTATTGCTTGATCAATTGGGACTTTATGAGTTAAGATTGCTTCTTTTACTTCTCTATATAAAGTATCAACAGAACATATTCCTAGTGCAATCATTTTTCCCTTTTCATCAAATAATGGCATACTTCCATTACCATCTGATGAAAAAGTTATATGCTCGATAGGAATATTTTTATCTAACAATTTCTTAAGTCCCTCACCTGCTCGTATTTCTCCATCTTCTAAATGATCTGGGTCTGAGCTTGTTGTTAAATCTATAAACCCGCCTAACTTAATATACTCTATCCCCATTTCAAACAATTTATCTGTTCTATTTATATGAGTTGGTAATAATTGAGTTGGTGGTATCTCTGTTTCCTCAATTAATTTAAATAAATAATCTAACTTTCGTGCTCCTCCACCTAAATGAACATTAACAATTCCAGCCTTACTAGATAGTAATCCACCAACCCTTGATTGGGCCACCAAATTTAGAAATTGCTCATAAGTAGGTTGAGAACTTCTATGATCTGAGATTGCAATTTCTCCTACCCCAATAATTTTATCAACTAGCATTAAATCTCCTTTAATGCTATCTGTCATAAACTTTACTGGCACTTCATAACTGCCAGTATAACAATATGTAGAGATACCTTCCTCTTCTAATGCCTTTGCCTTAGCAATTAGACTTCTCATATTTCTACAAACTCCATCTGTTCCAATACATCCAACTACAGATGTTATACCCGCCTTTGTTAAACTACTTAATTGGAGTTCAGGTGTTCTAGTATTAAATCCACCCTCTCCTCCTCCTCCCATAATATGTACATGACAATCTATAAATCCCGGTAATGCTATTAAGTCTTTCCCATCTATAATTTCTATATTAACAAAATTATCTGGTATATTTACATTATCATATACACCTTCTACTTTGTTATTTGCAATTACAATATCTTTAACACCTAAAGATTCTGGGGCATAAACATTAACACCCTTTATTATTTTTATCATTATTCCACTTCCTAATTTACAAATTAACTCTCCACTATCTCTTTTATTAAATTATTGTTGTAAATAGACTTAGGATATTTTTTATTTAGTTCTTTTGCATATTTTACACTCTTATTTTTATCTATTACTTTATTTAATATTGCTAATTTATATAAAGCTTCTTCTCTATAATCCCCATCCTTATAATTAGTTATATATTCTTCATAAAAAGTTGTTGAATCATTCTTATATTCTAACTCTTCAAGGGTATTACCCATAAAGTATACTATATGAGGATATAAATAATGATTTTTTCCATACTCATATGATTTTTTAAATTCCTCATTAGCTTTATTAAAATCCTTTGATTTCATTGCCTCCCTGCCAACTGAATAAAAAATTTCTACCCCTTCATTTTCTAACAGTACTTCTGCTTCCTCAATGACAAACAAATCATCATTTTTCACCTTAGTTTTATCCACATTTTTAATTAATCCATAAACCTTATCCACATCTTTTTCACTGATTGTGTGTTTTAATAAAGAGATATCTAGAGTTTTCTCTTCTATATTTTGCTCCTTTTCACTATTATCATTCTCTTTATTAATACCATCTTTCTTGTCTATCATTTCTTTTGAAGGAGCTCCTACAGTAACAAATTTATTAAATAAAGCCATAGTCCCACCTACACTAATAAAAAGTAAAATAATACTTATTATTAATTTAGGGATTAATCTCGTTCCTCTATTATTTACTCCATCAATATCATTTATGATGTTACGTGCACTATTATAGTTCTTATCTATTTTTAAAGCTTCTAAGGCGTAATATCTACATTCATCATGCATTCCTTTTTTTAGGTAACACAAAGCTAATGCTGTATTAACTTTAATTGCATTAAATGAACTCTTTTTACACTCATTAAAAATTTTTATTGCTTCGTCTATATTTAATTCCTTTAATAGCTTTTCTCCACAATCATATAATTTCTTTCTTTCTTTGTCTTTTCTAGAATCATTTAAATATGTCTTAGATAATTGATCATCATTAAATTCTCTATTTATATTCCATGTTATAATTGCCTCTTCTAGATTTCCTCTTTGATATAAAATTATCCCCTTAAGATTTAATAATGATGCCTCCTTTAAATTTTCTGAAATTCCTTTTTCACACTCTTTTAAAGCCTTATCTAACTCTCCGCTCTCATATAGCTCACTAGCTCTTTTGTATCTTTTTCCACTCATTTTTACCCCCAAAATAGTAATCCTAACATAGCAGAAACTCCAATTAATAATATTGGATTAACCTTTTTATAAAATAATGCTATAGCTATAATTACTCCTATAATTATTGATTTATAATTTAAATACGATTCTACAGCCAAATTTAAAAATGCTTGCACAACTAAAGCTACTAATACAGGTCTCATTACTGTTAAAGAACCTTTTATAATAGCAGAATCTTTAAACTTATTTATCATTTTAGATACAATAATACATAGTGTAAATGATGTTATAACAACTCCAC
This sequence comes from Clostridium sp., assembly GCA_051653165.1. Classification (GTDB taxonomy): domain Bacteria; phylum Bacillota; class Clostridia; order Clostridiales; family Clostridiaceae; genus Clostridium. Next base: position 27,079 of record JBOFVP010000176.1, on the reverse strand, counting down.
TTGTAGCTGCAATACTACCAAATACTCCACTCATTTTATATCCAATAAATGTTGCTGAATTAATAGAAACTGGTCCTGGTGTCATTTGAGAAATCCCTATTATATCCATAAATCCAGCCATATCAATCATATTATTATTTATAACAACTTCTCTTTCCATAAAAGGAAGCATTGCATATCCTCCTCCAAAGCTAAAAGATCCAATTTTAAAGAATGTTACAAATAACAAAAATAACATCTCCATTTATTCCACCTTCTCTCTTAGGAATATTCCGCCATAAATAGCTGCACCTATTATTACAAACACAGGATTTATTTCGAATATTGCTAGTAAAACTAAAGCTACTAAAAATATTATTATATTCATATAGCTTTTTTTTACACCCTTTGATATGCTTATAACCCCTGCTAATATAAGAATTGGAACTGCTGAATTAATTCCCTTAAACATTTTGTCAACGTAATAATTTTCTCGTATGCTTACAAAAAATGCTGCTACAATAAGTATTATTATAAATGAAGGCATAACAACCCCAAGTAATCCAATCAAACCACCTATAATTCCCCCTATTTTATATCCTATCATAGTTGAACAATTAACAGCTAACGCACCTGGTAAACTTTGAGCTACAACTAATATATCCATAAAATCTTCTTTAGATATCCACTTATTATTATTGACTACTTCCTCCTCTATTAGGGGTATCATTGCATATCCTCCACCAAAAGTGAATGCTCCAATTTTTAAAAAAGATAGAAACATCTTAAATAACTTCTCCATCCCCTTCTCCTTTCATCTATATTAAAATCAAACTTATATTTATATTTACACTTATTATTTTACCATAAGTATATTGTTTATATTTATTATTAAATTTTAATAATATAACAAAAGCTAACCACTCTATAAGTGACTAGCTTTTATTAATTATTTAAAACTTCTTTTTAAATACATTTCTGCCCTTAAGGCTAAAATCCCTATTTTAGGAGTATTGCTTATTTCATTAAGTATTTCTTTCGCCTTTAATACATTATAGTCACAATTTATAGCCAAATCACAACCCCAAAACTTTGTATTAGGCTTTTTACTATTTAGTAAATTATCAATTATTTCATTTACTAAATCTCTATTCCCTTCAATTTGCATAAGCAATTTATTTAATGAATCCTTTGCTATCTTACAATTAGCATCATCCCCTATTAATATTGCTTGTCCTTCCATTTCCGTATATTTCTCGAAATCTTTAATTAATATATGCTTTTTCATGGAATTTCTCCTTCGAATCAATCAACATTCTATTTAAATAATTATTAACTTATATGTAATATTTTTCACTTGCAGTTTTAATCTAAAAGGACAAGGATTTTATCCTTGCCCTTTAAATATTAAATTACTCTTGTTCTAACATTATCTTCTTAGCTGTTAAAATTGACGTAGCACTCATTGAGAATTCATCTAATCCATATTGAACTAATGTTGGAATAGCAGCTTCTTCTCCTGCCATTTCTCCACACATACCTACCCACTTACCATGCTTGTGAGCTCCATCTATAGTCATCTTTATTAATCTTAATACAGCTGGATGCATTGGATTGTAAAGGTATGATACCTTTTCACTCATTCTATCTGCAGCTAATGTGTATTGAATTAAGTCATTTGTTCCGATTGAGAAGAAATCAACATATTTAGCTAATTCGTCAGCATAAACTGCTGCTGCTGGAATCTCAACCATGATACCCCATTGAATAGCATCTGAAATTTCTTTTCCTTCAGCTAAAAGTTCTGCCTTACATTCTTCAACTACTTCTTTAGCAGCTAAGAATTCTTCTAATCCTGAAATCATTGGGAACATTACTGCTAAGTTTCCGTATACAGAAGCTCTTAATAATGCTCTTAATTGAACCTTGAATATTTCTTTTCTGTCTAAGCAAAGTCTAATTGCTCTGTATCCTAAAAATGGGTTCATTTCTTCTGGTAATGGTAAGTATGGAAGAGTCTTATCTCCACCGATATCAAGTGTTCTTATAACTACTTGCTTACCTTCCATTTTTTCTAATACAAACTTGTATGATTCAAATTGCTCATCTTCTGTTGGAGCTGAATCTCTATCCATGTATAAGAACTCTGTTCTGAATAATCCTATACCGTCTCCTCCGTTTGCTATTACACCTAATACATCTTCAGGTTGACCAATGTTTCCACAAACTTCAATTCTCTTACCTGATTTAGTAACTGTTTTAACATCTATTAATTTCTTTAATTCTTCTTGTTCTGCATGGAACTTTTCTTTCTTAGCCTTATATTCAGCTATTACTTCTTCTGAAGGGTTGATTATAACATCTCCTTCAATTCCATCTACTATTATCATATCTCCAGTTTTTACTGAAGTTGTTATGTCACCTAATCCTAATACTGCTGGGATCTCTAATGTTCTAGCCATTATAGCTGCGTGTGAAGTTCTTCCACCTATGTTTGTAATAAATCCAACTACTTTGCTTCTGTCTAATTGTGCAGTATCTGACGGAGTTAAATCATGAGCTACAACAATTGTATTAGCTTCTTCTATTTCAAATCCACCAGCACTTACTCCTGCTAAGTTAGCCATTATTCTCTTAGAAACGTCTTTAATATCAGCCGCTCTTTCTCTCATGTAATCATCATCCATTGATTCAAAGATCATTACAAATGTGTTTGTTACATTTTCAACAGCTTTTAATGAGTTTATTCCATTTGTTTCTATTTCTAGAGCCATAGCACCAGTAAATTCTGGGTCATCAAGTAAAGTTATGTGTGCTTCAAATACAGCTGCCTTTTCTTCTCCCATTTCAACTGCTGCTTTTTCTTTAATTTTTTCTAATTGCGCTTTTGACGCATCTAGTGCAGTTTGTAATTTTCCTTTTTCTGCTGCTACATCACTAACCTTAGCATCTGTTACAACTATTTCTTCATGTTCTTGTAAGAAAACTTTCCCAATTGCATATCCTTTAGAAGCTGCAATACCTTTTTTCATATCAAGATTCCTCCTCAAAATTATTATATATGTTGTCTAAAAATACTCTATCATTTATATTAGTACTCTACTTAGACATGTCTTTATCAGTACAACTATTTAACATTATATCATAAATTATTCAAGTGTTAACAGTATAATTTTTATTTTCTTAATATTAAATTTTAACAGTATTGTTTTTTTTAATTTTACAAGTCATCTATTAACGTTGCAGACTTAGCATATGCAGTAGATTTTGCTTCAAAAAAATCTGTTTTTACTGAATTAGCATCTGATAGAACATCTACCCATTTAGCTGGATTTTCAACACACTCTTCATATAATGGCTCTAACCCTAATGCTATTAATCTTATGTTTCCTAAGTATTTTATATATTCATCAATTAAATTTTTGTTTATACCTTGTATTTTATCTCCTATTACATAGTTTGCCCACTCAATCTCATTTTCTACTCCTATTCTCATCATTTCTTTTAACTGTTCTTTGAACTCAGGTGTGAACAAATCTTCCTCTTCTCTTTGTAATTCCTTAATGATGCTTCTAAATAACCATAAGTGAGTGTTTTCATCTCTATTTATATATCTTATTTCCTGTGCCGACCCTGGCATTTTACCATTTCTCTCTAAGTTATAGAAAAACATAAATCCAGAATAAAAATAGATTCCCTCTAATATATAATTCGCCATTAATGTTTTAACTAAATTTTTCTTAGTAGGACTTTCTAAGAAATTATTATATAAATCTCCTATAAATTTATTTCTCTCTAGCAATACTTCATCATTTTTCCATTGAAATAATATTTCATTCCTTTTCTCTGGTGAGCATATTGTATCTAACATATAACTATAACTTTGTGAATGCACTGCTTCTTGAAAAGCTTGTATTGTTAAACATAAATTCACTTCACTTGCTGTAATGTAATTATTTATGTTACTTAAATTTGCTGTTTGAATTGAATCTAAAAATATTAAAAAAGATAATATTTTATCATAGGCTACTCTCTCTTCATGTAGTAAATTTTGATAATCTTTTAAATCCTGAGCAAGATTTATTTCCTCTGGTATCCAAAAATTATTCATACTTTGCCTATACCAATCAGATACCCAAGAATACTTCATATTATTAAAATCATTTAAATTAGTTGTATTACCATTTATCATTCTCTTTTTATTAACTTCAGTATCTCCAAACTCATTAAAAAGAGCTCTCTTATTTATTTCCATTAACTCTCCCACCTTATCTATGCTGAACAACTTTCACATTCTCCTACAGTCAATGATTTTGATCTAACATAATATATTGATTTAACTCCATATTTACATGCCTTTATATATAAGTTCATAATCTCTCTCATTGTGTAATTTGTAGTTATATATATATTAAAGGATTGCCCTTGATCTATATGCCTTTGTCTTATACCATTTATTTCAACACACCAACCTTGCTCTATGTTATATGCTGAGTTATAGTACCAATAGTTATCTTCATTTAAATTTGGGGCTGTCTTAGGAACTATACTTCCCTTTTTTTCTTCTAACCAGAATCTAGCCATAACTGGATCTATACCCTCTGAAGTTCCAGCTATTGTTGCTGTAGATCCATTTGGGGCAACTGCTAGTAAATATCCATTTCTTAATCCATATTTATTCACTTCATTTTTAAGTTTTTCCCACTCTGAAGAAGTATATCCTCTTAAAGAAAAATAGTCCCCTGTACTCCAGTCTGATCCATCAAAATATTGATATCTACCTTTTTCCTTAGCTATATTCATACTAGCTTTAATTGCATAATAATTTATTTTTTCATAAATCTTATCTGTAAATTCCTTATGCTCCTCTGCTGTCCAATGTATTAAATTATTCGCTAACATATGATGGTAACCTGAAGTCCCAAGACCTACTCCTCTATATTTTTTGTTAGTTACCTCTGCATATGGAACTGAGTAATAATTTAAATCTATAACATTATCCATTGCTCTAATCTGTGTTTCCACCACATATTCCATCTCTATATCATTTAAGACATCTATATTTCCAAGAACTACTGATGATAGATTACAAACAACAAAATCTCCTGACTTAGTTTTTTCTACTATAATTTTATCTCCATTATTATCTATAATTTCTTGACTTTGAATTTCCATAGCGCTCATATTTTGCATTATTTCCGTACATAAATTTGAAGAATATATCATGCCCTTATGTTTATTAGGATTCATTTTATTTGCTATATCCCTATAAAATGCAAATGGTGTTCCTGTTTCCGCTGCTGATTTTATAATTAACCTAACAATATCTTTTACAGACATAACTCTTCTACTTATATTATGATTATTAACACATTCATAATATTTTCTTTCCCATTCTTCCCCATAATAATCTTCAAGCGAATATCCCATTTCCTTTTTAATTTCATGTGGACACATCATATACCAATTAGCATCTATATCCTCTTCTGCTAATTTCCAAAACAAATCTGGATAACATAACCCTGGGAAAATATCATGTGCTTTCTTTCTATCATCTCCATTGTTAGTTTTTAACTGTAGAAACTCTGGTAAATCTTTATGCCAAGCATCTAACCAAATTGCAACTGACCCATTTCTTACCCCTAATTGATCTACCGCAATTGCAGTATCATTAAATAGTTTTATCCATGGTATAACACCACCTGATGCTCCTTTAAAACCTCTAATTGGTGCTCCTAGACTCCTAACTTTACCTAGATATATCCCCATTCCACCACCAAATTTTGATACCTCTGCAAAATTATCTAAAGATTTATATATTCCTTTAAGACTATCATCAACTGTATCAATAAAACAAGAACTTAATTGATAGAATGGCTTTCTTGCATTTGACATTGTTGGTGTTGCCATTGTAGCTTTTAATGAACTTAATACGTCATAAAATCTTTTTGCCCAATACACCCTATTATCTTTACTTTCTGGTATCGCTAAATGCATAGCTATACCCATAAACATTTGCTGTGGTAATTCTATAGGATTTCTATCAAAGTCTTGTATTAAGTATCTTTTAGCTAATAAGTTTATTCCACTGTATGTAAAAATATAATCCCTTTCAGGTTTAATCTCTTTCTCTAATAAATCAATCTCACTTTTAGTATAGTTTTTTAAAATATATTCACCATACAAGCCCTCTTTAGTTGCTTTTTCTATAAACCCATATAAATCACTATATACACATTCTCGCTTCCCTATCAAGCTATATAGCTTTTCAATATATAATCTAGATGCAGCATATTGCCACTCTGGTTCCATATCATTTGTTAATTCTAAGGCTACTTGAATTAATGAATTAAGTATTTCTTCTTCACTCATATCAGGCCTAATTATGTTTTTTAATGAATCATATAATATTTTGGAATTATATTCAGTACCTCTTTTTTTTATATCTTTAACTGCATATTCGCATAATCTATTCAAATTCACAATTTACCCCTCCACAATATATAGTATATATTTTAAACCATATATTACTAAGACACAATATATAGTATTTACTTATTATAATACCAATTTTTTTTTATGTAAAATTAGAAATTCTTTCTTTTAGGTCAAAATATAACTATTCTTTTAAAATACTTCTATTATCTTTATTTATCAATAATATGTATTATTTAATAATTCTATCCTAATTACTTTTTTATTTAAAAGAAAAAATAAAAAGCACCATACATATGATGCTTTAAAAATATTTATCTATTCCATTGTTCTTCTTTAAATCCAACTAAAACTCTATCATCTTGCACTAATATTGGTCTCTTAACCAACATACCATCTGATGATAATATATCTAGTAATTCATCCTCTGAAGCTACTTTTATTTTATCTTTTAGTCCCATTTCTCTATATAACTTTCCTGATGTGTTGAAAAATTTATTGATTGGGAGACCACTTTGGCTTATCCAATTTTTTAATTCTTCCTTTGTAGGACTTTCTTCATTTATTATTCTTGAATGAAAGTCTACACCCTTTGACTCTAAAAATTTTCTAGCTCTTATACATGTAGTACATTTAGGATATTGAACAAATAATGTTTTCATAGTTTTCCTCCTTAAATATTAACGAATCCTCTTCCCTTTACCTCTGAAACATCTATTATAGTAATAAATGCCTTAGGGTCAATTATATGTATCTTTCTTTTTAATTCTAACATCTGTCTTGATGTAACTATACAATATAGCATCTTCTTTTCAACATGTGTAAATTCTCCTGTTGCATTTAATGATGTTACACCCCTATTTAATTTTTTCATTATATACTCTATAATCTCATCTTCTTTTTCTGTTAGTACTAACAATAATTTTTTACTACTAAACCCTTTTAAAACTAAATCTACAACTATTCCTTGAATAAATATTGATATCATAGTATATAATGCTACTGGCATTCCAAATATTATAGCTCCAACTATTACTATTATACTATTTAAAGTAAACCCTACTTTTCCTATTTCAAATTCATCATATTTTTTTCTTATTACCATTGTAATTATGTCTGTACCACCTGTTGAGCCGTTTCTTAAGAATACTAATCCATATCCTAATCCACATAACACTCCACCATATATACAATATAATAGTATATCATTTACATCTATTATTGATGATAATGGTTTTGTTATAACAAGACTTATAGACATGGACAACATTCCAACTGCTGAATATATGGTAAATGATTTACTTAACTTTTTATAGCTTAACAGAAATAATGGTATGTTTACTATAAATACTGTGAATCCTGATTGGAATCCTGTTAAATATTCAATTATCAACGCTATTCCTGTTGCTCCACCACTTAATAATTTTGCATGAACTAAGAATAAATTTACTCCTAAGGACGATATTAAGCACCCTAAGAAAATAATGAGTACATCCTTTGCAAAATCTTTTCGTTTTATACACTCTAACATTATATACCTCACAACTTTTGTAAAATAATTTCTTGTCTTATTATATAGCAATATTATCCTTACGTTAACAATATAATTACCTTAAAATTGTTTAAAACTTACTATATACTGTAATTGTCTCTTAAAACCTCAATATATGTACTTTATTCTTGATAAATCTCCTAATTTCTATAATAATATTATTAAGGAGTGATAATATGTTAAATTTTAAGTTACCTGGTTCACTTAAATCAAAAAAAATAATTTTAGTTATATTAATTTTAATTATAATATCTATATTATTTTATGAAAGTTTTTCAAATAAAACCTCTTCTAATAAACCATCAAACACTCAACAAGAACTAACAATACCTAAAAGTTAGGGCTATTAATTAGCCCTAGCTTTTTTTAAATATTCATTTTTACCTATTTCATATAAGTTATTACCATTTGAATCAATTATAATTGTCAATGGCATATCATTTACTACTAATTCTCTAATTGCTTCTGCTCCTAAATCTTCATAAGCAATAATTTTGTTACTAGTTATACTGTTTGCTATTAATGCTGCTGCTCCTCCAATTGCTCCAAAATAAATTGCCTTATTTTCTGTAATAGATTTTATTACCTCATCATCTCTTTTACCCTTACCAATCATTCCTCTCAGCCCAAGTTTCATTAATGTTGGCGTATAACTATCCATTCTATAACTCGTCGTAGGTCCTGCAGATCCTATTATATCTCCTGGCTTAGTTGGTGATGGTCCAACATAATATATTGTACTATCCTCAATATCAAATGGTAACTCCTTATTATTCTCAATTAATTCACATAATCTTTTATGTGCTGCATCTCTTGCTGTATATATTTTCCCTGATAATAATATAGAATCACCAGCTTTTAAATCTTTAATTTTATCATAGGTTAAAGGTGTTGATATTCTTTTTTCCATAACTATATAACCCTTTCCTTATGTCTTGTTGCATGACAATTTATATTAACCGCTACTGGTAATCCTGCAATATGAGTTGGAAAAACTTCTATATTAATTCCTAAAGCTGTAGTTTTACCACCAAATCCTTGTGGACCAATTCCTAGTTTATTTATTTCTGTTAATAGTTCATATTCTAAATCTGCATAATATTGTTCATTGCTATTTTCATTTATAGGTCTTAATAAAGCTTTTTTTGCTAAATATGCAGCCTTGTCAAAAGTTCCTCCAATTCCTACTCCAATAATCATAGGCGGGCATGGATTAGGTCCTGCACTTTCTACAGTATCTAATATAAATTTTTTAATCCCATCTATTCCATCAGATGGTTTTAACATTGCTATTTTACTCATATTCTCAGATCCAAATCCCTTTGGAGCAACTGTTATTTTAACTTTATCTCCACTAACAATTTCATAATATATTATTGCAGGCGTATTATCTTTTGTATTTATTCTATTTATAGGGTCCTTAACAACAGATTTTCTTAAATATCCTTCTTCATACCCTATTCTTACACCTTCATTAATTGCATGCTCTAGGCTTCCACCTGTAATATGAACATCTTGTCCTATCTCTAAAAATACACATGCCATTCCTGTATCTTGGCATATTGGTACATTATTTTTTCTTGCTATGTCTTGATTTATTATTATTTTATCTAATATCCCTCTTGCGATGTCTGAATCTTCCTCACTCAAACAATCCTGTAATCCACATACAATGTCATTACTTAAATAATAATTAGATTCAATACATAATTCTTTTACAATATCTCTAATAATATCAATATTAATTTCTCTCATAAATACACCCCCATATATTATTAGTTTAGGTTTATTTTTACATATTTTCAACCTATTTTTTCATATTCTTATATTTTAATTACTATAATAAAATATATTAATAATATCTGGAGGTCATATGAAAAGTTTTTCTATTACCAAAATAGCTAACTATATTATATATCTTTTATTTTTAATTTTATTCTTTTTACTAAGCTACAATATCTACATATTATTTAATAAATTGATATCACCAAAATCTCCACCTAAAAATAGTATTAGAGTTTCTCCCTTAAATGGCGAAACTTTAAATGTAGATAACTATAACCAGATAATTAAAGTTAAGTATAATAACACTGATATTACTAAATTACCTTCTATTACGAACTCAGATATAGTTTTCGAAGAATATAATGTAAATAGTTATGAAAAATCTTATAGTGCTTTATTTAACACTAATACATTTAAACTCGATGATTCTATGTCATTAGTTACCTATGAATCTGCTTCAACTATACCTCAACTTAAGTTTGTTTCTAAAGATAATTTGTTAAATTTCAGCAATCACCATAATAATATAATTCTTAAATTTAATTCTAATAACGAAATAACTATTAAATTTACTAATTCAAAGTATAATGTAGAAAATATTCCTGTAGACTTTGATAATATAATTATAAAAAGCACAACACAAAATTATATTTTCACAACTGGCTTGGTTAGACAAATAAATCCTTCTAGTGACTTAACTATTATTAAAGGTAAAACTTATATTTTAAACATTGCTACAAATTATTCTATAAAATATTAAAAGAAGTTGAGCTTTTCATTCAACTTCTTTTACTTGTCTAATTTCCGAGGAAATTGTTTTATTCTTGAAAATATACTTTTACCCCTTCTAAAATTCCACTTGCAATTTTTTCTTGATGCTCTAATGTTTTTAATTTTTGTTCTTCATTTGGATTTGATATGAACCCACATTCTACAATAACACTTGCACCATCATACCCATCCCTTAAAATTCTATAATCTTTTTTAGCACACTTAGCAACTCTCTTATTGTTATCATTAATATTTTCTTTTAGTCCTGCTTGAATAAAATTTGCTAACTTTGAACTTTTTTCATTATCTGCATACCATACTTGTGCTCCAAAACAATTGGTTTGAGGAAATTTATTTTGATGAACAGATATGAATACATGACACATAGTATCTTTTTTCATTTTACATCTTAAATCTAAATCTTCCTTTTTCTTATTAGAAAGCGCAGTATCATTTTCTCTAGTCATATATACAGTATAACCATCATGAGTTAATTTTTCCTTCAGTATCAATGAAATTTGTAAATTAATATCTTTTTCAATTGTACCTGCCTTTGATTTTGCACCTCCGTCATATCCACCATGTCCTGCATCTATAAGAACTATTTTTTCCGTTGTTGCATAAGCATTTATTCCAGTAAATAAAAGTAAGGGGATTATTAATGCTATCAGTTTTTTCATAAAAAGCCTCCTTTATAACCTACCTTATTTTTATTATCTGCACATTTACATGTATTATGTTATCTTTATACTTACATTAATACCAAAAAAGGACGGTATAACCGTCCTTTTATTTATTCTGCATAATTTTCAATAACACTTTCTGCTATGTTTGTAGAATGATCCCCAATTCTTTCAAAGTTACTTAGTAAATCTATAAAAATAGTTCCTGCATAAGCATTGCATTTACCATCATATAATCTCTTAATATGTTTATCTCTATAACCTCTTTGTGCAGCATCTATTCTTGATTCAACTGCATTAATACTTCTAGCTTTATCTATATCTCTATTAGCATAACTTTCTATTGCAATTTCTAATGCCGTCTCTACATAATTGTATATTTGATTTAATTCATCAATTGCATCAGCACTATACTCTAATTTTTGTGTTATTCTTTGACCTGCTAAATCAGCAATATTTTCTGCATGATCACCTATTCTTTCAATATCATTAATAATATAGAAAGTTGATGCAACTACACCTTGCTCTTTATCAGATAGTTCACATTTTGATAATTTAACTAAATAATCAGTTATACATCCTTCTAATACATTTATGATCTTTTCATTCTCATAAACTTTTTGAATTAATTTTTCATCATGATCTACAAAGGCTTTCATTGATAATTCTAAGTTTTGTTTAGCTTTGTTTGCCATTCTTATTGTTTCTTTTATAACTTGCCCAGCTGCTATTACCGGAGTTTCTAATAATCTATCATCTATATATTTAGGTCCTACATTTTCTATTTCATCTTCACCTTTAATAACACTATTTACTATCTTTATCATAACTCCACTTAAAGGTAATAATACTAATGTATTAACAACATTGAATACTGTATGTGCGTTAGCTATTTGTCTACTTACATCCCCTGGACTCATCTCTGCAACAAATCTTCCTAACATACCTAGGAATGGGAAGAATATAATTGTTCCTGTTATATTGAATATAAGATGTATCATAGCTGCTTTATGTGCTGTCTTATTAGTACCAACACTTGCTAACATAGCAGTTACACAAGTCCCTATGTTGCATCCAAATATTATTGGTAATGCATGACTAATATCTATTGCTCCTGCAGTAGCTAATGCTACTAATATACCTGTTGTTGCAGATGAACTTTGTAATATAGCTGTAATAGCAGCCCCTGCAATTACTCCAAGTACCCAATTATCACCTATAGTCATTAATATTTGCTCAAAAGCTGGTGATGCTGTTAAAGGCTTCATAGCCCCACTCATCATTCCCATCCCAGTAAATAAGATACCAAACCCTAAAACAATATGCCCAATATCTTTTCTTTTTTTTGCTCTTGCAAACATAACCATTACTGCACCAACAAATATAAATAGTGGTGCGATTGTATCTAATTTAAACGCTACTAATTGTGCTGTAATAGTTGTTCCTATATTTGCACCCATTATTATTCCTGTAGCCTGAATTAAATTCATTAGTCCTGCATTAACAAAACCAACTACCATAACAGTAGTAGCACTACTGCTTTGTATTACCATTGTTACTACAGCACCAACTAAAACTGCTGATATTGGATTAGCTGTAACTTTTTCTAATATCTTTTTAAGACCATCTCCGGCTGCATTTTCAAGTCCATCTCCCATTAACTTCATTCCATATAGGAATAGACCTAAACCACCCATTAATTTTATTAAAATCATTATTGTAGATTCCAAAGATTTCTCCTCCACCTCATATAATTTCTTAAGTTAAACTTTATCACTACATCAGTTTACATTATTTTTTACAGATTGTTAATAGCTTGTGAACATTTTTAACCTAAATTTAATATAATTACATACTTTATGATTATTTTGCCTATTTAAAATATAATTATTACACCAAAGTATTTTATATTTAAAATAAGTTTTAGAGTATTTGTAAATATATTATAATCTTAAAGAAAACTTTATCTGAGATGATTATTTTTAGCGCCACTATATTAAGTAAAAATCCAAATTCTATGATTTGGATTTTCAAACTTACTCTGCATAAACTTTTTTCATTTAGGTGAATTAGTTTAAGTCATTACTATGATTCCGTTAGTTGACATATAAATTCATAAATAATAAAAAATCCTGCAAGCCATGTGACTTGCAGGATATTGCAAAATGTGCATACTATCTCTTTGAGAATTGTGGAGCTCTTCTTGCTTTCTTAAGACCGTATTTCTTTCTTTCCTTCATTCTTGGATCTCTTGTTAAGAATCCAGCCTTCTTTAATTCAGGCTTCATGTTTTCATCAGCTTTAACTAAAGCTCTTGAAATTCCGTGTCTTATAGCCCCTGCTTGACCTGTGAATCCACCACCGTGAACATTTACTAATACGTCAAACTTTTCTTTAGTTCCAGTTAACACTAATGGTTGGTTAACTATAACTCTTAAAGTTTCTAAACCAAAATATGTTTCGATTTCTCTCTTATTTACAACTACTTTACCAGTTCCTGGTACAAGTCTTACTCTTGCTACTGATTTTTTTCTTCTTCCAGTACCCATGTATTGAACTTTTGCCATTTTATTTCCTCCTCCCGAGTCTGTATTAGTACTTTAACTCAAGCACTTCTGGTTTTTGAGCTGCGTGATCGTGATCTGCACCTCTGTATACTTTTAACTTAGTTAACATTTTTCTTCCTAAAACACCTGTTGGAAGCATTCTTCTTACAGCTTCTTCAAAAGCGAACTCAGGCTTCTTAGCTAATACTTCTCTATATGGAGTTTCCTTTAATCCACCTACGTATCCGCTGTATTTTCTCATCATTTTTTGATCTAACTTCTTACCAGTTAAAACAACTTGCTCTGCATTGATAACTATTACGAAATCTCCGCAATCAACATTTGGTGTAAATGTTGGCTTATTTTTACCTCTTAATATTGTAGCAACTTGGCTAGCAACTCTTCCTAGTGGCTTACCAGCAGCATCAACAACATACCATTTTCTTTCAACTTCTTGTGCTTTCGCAATGTATGATTTCATGTTTTTTCCCTCCCTGAACTTACATTAAGCTTTACTTTTCAAGTATTGCAATTTATGTCAAGACCCGGGGCTAGTGGATCTTATACACATAATTATTCTAACAAACAAAATTTATTATAATACACGCTTACGGGCGTGTCAATACTTTTTTATTAAAATTTATTAATAATATACTGTTTCTAAGATTAATCCATTAGGTTTGACACAAGGCCCAGCCAAACTTCTGTCCTTTAAATAAATTATATTAATTATATTAGTAGGAGCAATCTTACCTTTTCCGACTTCTATAAGTGTTCCAACAATTATTCTAACCATATTATATAAAAAACCATCTGCAGTAATTATTATTTTAATGCTATCCTCTTCTTGTTTGATATACAATTCTTTTATTGTTCTTGTACTTGTTTTCACAGAACTTCCACTTGATTTAAATGCTGAAAAATCATGTTTACCTATAAATTTATCACATGCTAATATCATTAAGTCTACATTCAATTTATCTTTTATTACAAGATTATAATTTCTTCCTATTGCAACTTTTTCTTCTCTATTGATTATAGAATATGAATAAGTTTTACCTATTGAATCATATCTTGCATGAAATTCATCATTAACCTCTTCTGATTTTATTATACTTATATCATCTGGTAGCTTGGTATTAATAGCTTCTCTAAAGCGCTCAGACGGAATAGTACCATTAGTCTTAAAATTAGCTACCATTCCTTTAGCATGAACTCCTGTATCTGTTCTTGAGCTTCCTATCAATTCAATATCTTCATTAGTTAATTTCTTAATAGCACACTCTATTGTTTCTTGAATTGTTTTTGCATTTTTCTGCTTTTGCCAACCATTATAATTGCTACCATCATATTCAATCGTTAATTTTATATTTCTCAAATTAATCACCTTTATAATAAAAATCTAATACTAAAACTACCTATTAAAATTATAGAGAATATTAAAAATGCTATAATATCATTCTTTCCAAAAAGAAGTTGTTTCATTCTTGTTCTTCCATCTCCACCTCTATAGCATCTTGATTCCATAGCCATTGCTAACTCATCTGCTCTTCTAAAAGAACTAATAAATAATGGAACTAATAGTGGTATTAAACTTTTCGCTTTCTGTATTATGTTTCCTGACTCGAAGTCTGCCCCCCTAGCTTTTTGTGCTTTCATTATCTTATCAGTTTCATCCATTAATGTTGGTATGAATCTTAGCGCTATAGTCATCATCATTGCAATTTCATGTGCTAACTCTTTCCCTATAAACTTTAACAAACGTTCTATACCATCTGTTAATTCAATAGGAGATGTAGTTAGAGTTAATAATGATGTACCTACTACAAGAAATATTAATCTAAAAGCCATAAAAAATGCTGTTCTTACGCCTTCCTCATAAATGGAAAGGAATCCTAAACTAAAAATTGGATCTCCACCACCTTTAATCATAAAAAGATTAAATATAGATGTTAAAATAATAAGAAATACAATTGGCTTCAATCCTTTTAAAATAAATCTTGGTTGAATCTTTGCATTTACTATAACTAGTGTTATAAAACCAACAACTAATAAATATCCAACAAATTTATCTATTATGAATAAAGATGCTATATATAATATTGCTATTATTATTTTTGTTCTTGGATCTAACTTATGTGTGAAAGAGTTTCCTGGTAAGTACTGACCTATAGTAATATCCTTAATCATCTATTTCCCCTCCACCATACTTAAACTAATATTTATTGCCTCTAAGGCTTCATCTATTGTGTATATATCTTCAGAGATATTGAATCCTTTTCTATTTAATTCACGAACTAAATATGTTACCTGTGGTACACCTAATCCTATTTTCTCTAGCAAATCAATCTCCTTAAAGACTTCATTAGGCTTCCCTTCTAAGACAACACTACCTTTATTCATTACTACAACTTTTTCAGCTAATTTAGCAACATCTTCCATGCTATGACTTACTAATATTATTGTCATACCATAATTACGATGTAATATTTTTATTTGCTCTAATATATCATCTCTACCTTTGGGATCTAATCCTGCTGTAGGTTCATCTAATATAAGAACTCTTGGTTCCATTGCAATTACACCAGCAATTGCTACCCTTCTTTTTTGTCCTCCACTTAATTCAAATGGAGATAAATTCTTATATGTCTCATAATCTAATCCAACCATCTCCATAGCCTTTTTAGTTCTCTTATTTATTTCATCCTCATGTAACCCTAAATTTCTTGGTCCATATTGTATATCTTTTTCAATTGTCTCTTCAAATAATTGATATTCTGGATATTGAAATACAAGCCCAACCTTTTTCCTTATATCAGCTAATTTAACACCCTTATCACATATATCAGAACCATCTACAATGATACTTCCACTAGTAGCTTTTAAAAGACCATTCATATGTTGTATTAGTGTAGATTTACCTGAGCCTGTGTGCCCTATTAATGCAACAAACTCTCCATCCTTAATGGATAAAGATACACCATCTAATGCTGTCTTCTCAAAAGGTGTTTTGGGCATATAAACATGCGTTAAATTTTTTATTTCAATCGACATAACTCCTCCACCATCTCATTAACATTTAAAACTTCTTTATTAATCTTATATCCCTTTTTATTCAACTCATAAGCTAATTCTGTTACTTGTGGAACATCTAATCCTATTTTTTTCATATGCTCAACTTGTGAAAACACTTGCTTTGGATTACCTTCCATTACCATTTTACCATTATCCATAACAATAACTCTATCTGCTTCAACTGCTTCATCCATAAAATGAGTTATCAAAATAATTGTAATTCCATATTTATCATTTAATTCTTTTATAATCTTTATTACTTCAATTCTACCTGATGGATCTAACATAGCGGTAGGCTCATCAAATATTATGCACTCTGGCTTCATTGCTAATATACCAGCTATTGCTATTCTCTGCTTCTGACCACCAGATAAAAGGTGTGGAGCATGCTCTCTATATTCGAACATTCCTACTTTTTTAAGGCTATCATTAACTCTCTCTCTTATTTCTTTAGGATCTACACCTAAGTTCTCTGGTCCAAATGCTACATCTTCCTCAACAATTGTTGCCACAAGTTGGTTATCTGGATTTTGGAATACCATACCTGCTGTAGATCTAATCTCCCATATATTATTATCATCTTTTGTATCAAGTCCATCAACAATAATAGTTCCACTTGATGGTATCAAAAGAGCATTTAAATGTTTAGCTATTGTAGACTTTCCTGAACCATTATGCCCTAATATTACTAAAAATTCTCCTTTAGGAACATTCAATGAAACATCATTTAATGCATATTTTTCAACACCATCATTCTCACTTATATATTTATAAAAAACATTATCACATACAATCATTTCATTATCCATAAAATCCTCCTCAATACCAAATTCTTAACATTGAAGAAGAGTTACTATCAATAACTCTTCTTCAATATTAAGTGATATGTAAAAACAGGGATTAAGTATATACTTAATCCCCTCTAAATATTATACTAATTCAAGTATAACTATTTCAGCTCCGTCCCCTCTTCTAGGACCTTTCTTATACATTCTTGTATAACCACCGTTTCTCTCAGTGTATTGTGGAGCTATATTATCAAATAAGTTTTGAACTACTGCTTCTTCTAAAACGTAAGCTAAAACTTGTCTTCTAGCATGAAGATCTCCTCTTTTTGCAAGAGTAATCATCTTTTCTGCAATACTTCTAACTTCCTTAGCTCTAGTTTCAGTTGTTTCCATTTTGCCGTGCTTTAATAAACTTGTAACAAGATTTCTAAGCATTGCCTTTCTTTGGTCTGTTGGACGACCTAACTTACGATAACCTGCCATGGATTTACCTCCTTATTCATCGTTTAGTCTAAGACATAAACCTAATTCCTTAAGTTTTCTTTCAACTTCTTCTAAGGATTTCTTTCCTAGATTTCTAACTTTCATCATATCGTCCATTGACTTAGATGCAAGTTCTTGAACTGAGTTAATCCCAGCTCTCTTTAAACAGTTGTATGATCTAACTGATAAGTCAAGCTCTTCAACTGTCATTTCTAGTACTTTTTCCTTTTTATCTTCTTCTTTTTCAATCATAATTTCAACATCATTAGCATTATCTGTTAATGACATGAATAATTTAAAATGTTCTATAAGGATTTTTGCTGATAAGCTTATAGCTTCATCAATCTTTATAGTTCCATTAGTCCAAATCTCTAAAGTTAACTTATCATAGTCAGTAATTTGACCAACTCTTGTATTTTCAACAGTAAAATTAACTCTTTTTACAGGTGTATAAATTGAATCAACTGCAATTGCAGATAGTGGTAATTCATCACTCTTATTTTTATTCTGAGTAACATAACCTCTACCCTTATTTACTGTTAATTCCATATAAAGTCTTCCATTTTCGTCAAGAGTTGCAATATGTAAATCCTTATTAACAACTTCAACGTCTCCGTCAGTCTTTATATCAGCTCCAGTAACTACTCCTGGACCTTTAGCATCTATAAAAATTGTTTTTGGACCTTCACCATTCATTCTTAAAGCTAAAGATTTAATATTAAGAATTAATTCTGTAACATCTTCCTTAACCCCTTGAACTGTAGAAAACTCATGAAGTACTCCATCTATCTTAACAGATGTAGTAGCTGCACCAGGTAATGAAGATAATAATATTCTTCTTAAAGCATTACCTAAAGTAATACCATAACCTCTTTCTAATGGTTCAACTACATATTTCCCATAAGTACCATCTTCGTTTGCTTCTACACACTCAATTATTGGCTTTTCTATTTCTAACATACAAACCCTCCTTTTTTATTAAATGGCAACCTTTTGCTGAGGGCAACTGATTCTATATTTACCTTTAAGGGAATAAATCCCTTAAAAGAAAATACTAATTATTACTTGCTGTATAACTCAACTATTAGAGTTTCGTTAACTGGTACGTCAATGTCTTCTCTAGCTGGTTCAGCAACTACTTTGCCTTCGTAGTTTTCAATGTTTGCTTCTAACCATTTTGGTAAAGTCTTTGGATTTTCAACAAAAGTCTTAAACTTTTCTGTTCCTCTGCTCTTTTCGCAAACAGTAATAACATCATTTACGCTTACTTTGTATGAAGGAATATCAACCTTCTTACCATTTACTAGGAAATGTCCGTGAGTAACTAATTGTCTTGCTTCATTTCTTGAAGCACCATATCCTAATCTATAAGCTACGTTATCTAATCTCATTTCAAGTAACTTTAATAGGTTTTCCCCTGTGATACCCTTCATGTGATCAGCCTTTTCGTAGTAAGTTCTGAATTGGCCTTCTAATACTCCGTAAATTCTTCTAGCTTTTTGCTTTTCTCTTAATTGAACTCCATAGTTAGACATTTTCTTCTTTGCCGCTCCATGTTGTCCTGGCGCGTAGCTTCTTCTTACAAAAGCACACTTATCTGTATAACATCTATCCCCTTTTAGGAATAGTTTCATACCTTCTCTTCTACATAATCTACATGTAGCTCCAGTATATCTTGCCATAAATTACACCTCCTATATGAATACTAGACTCTTCTTCTTTTTGGTGGTCTACATCCGTTGTGTGGAATTGGAGTAACATCTTTAATTAAAGTTACTTCTAATCCTGCTGCTTGTAGGGATCTGATAGCTGCTTCTCTACCAGCTCCTGGTCCCTTTACATAAACTTCAACACTTTTTAATCCGTGTTCCATAGCTGCTTTGGCTGCAGTTTCTGCTGCCATTTGAGCTGCAAATGGTGTACTCTTTCTTGACCCTTTGAATCCAAGAGCTCCAGCACTTGACCAAGATAAAGCATTTCCTGCTGCATCTGTTAAAGTAACTATTGAGTTATTAAAAGTTGACTTGATGTGTGCAGCACCACGCTCAACATTTTTTCTCTCTTTTCTTCTTCTAGTCTTCTTAACTTTTTGAGCTGCCATTGCCTTCCCTCCTCACTATTTCTTTTTGTTTGCGATAGTCTTTTTAGGACCTTTTCTTGTTCTCGCATTAGTTTTAGTCTTTTGTCCTCTTACTGGAAGACCTCTTCTATGTCTGATTCCTCTGTAGCATCCAATTTCCATTAATCTCTTAATGTTTAATGCAACATTTCTTCTTAAATCACCTTCAACTAAGAATGTCTTGTTGATGTAATTTCTTATTTCATTAACTTCATCTTCTGATAAATCTTTTACTCTTGTATCTGGATTAACACCAGTTGCTTCTAATATCTTATGTGAACTTGCTAATCCTATTCCGTATATATAAGTTAGACCTATTTCAACTCTTTTTTCCTTTGGTAGGTCAACTCCTGCTATTCTTGCCATTGTAATTTACACCTCCTGGTAATTAAAATGCCTTAAATGTGATCCATATAGTATATATAATAAAATTTTAGGTTAATTAAGAATTTAATCCAAATTACAGCCGCCCTAAAATAAAATTATTAAATAATTGCCTATATAATCATATTTGACTTTTACAAAAAAGTCAATATTTTTAAATGACTTCTTTGCTTTTTTTGTCTAATATTATATTTATATTAGCCTTGTTTTTGCTTGTGCTTTGGATTTTCACAGATTACCATTACTCTTCCTTTTCTTCTTATAACTTTGCACTTTTCGCAAATAGGCTTAACTGATGGTCTTACTTTCATCGCTAACCCTCCTTGTAATCTATTGGTAGCATCTTACTACTCTATTTTGCTCTCCATGTAATTCTACCTCTAGTTAGATCATAAGGTGAAAGTTCAACTGTAACCTTATCTCCTGGTAGAATCCTTATGAAATTCATTCTTAACTTTCCTGATATGTGAGCTAGAATTGTGTGACCACTTTCTAGTTCAACTTGGAACATAGCATTAGGTAATGATTCTAGTACAGTACCTTGCATTTCTATAACATCATCTTTTGACATAAGGTAATCAACCCTCCTTAACAATGCCTTTTACTTTTAGAAATCTCTTAATTTTTAAATCAGCACTTTTCTTATTATTCAAAATAGCTTCTATTAATTGTAAATCTCCATTGTATAAAACTTTAGTGTGCTTAAGTTTTTTTCTCTTAGGCTTCTGCATTGTTTTATTTGATCCATTTACTATGCTTATATATTTATCATCATTTACTTGACTTATTACATAAACTTTACCACTATCTCTTCCGGCTGTAGAAAGTACTACTTTTCCAATCAAGTCATTGTTTTGCAAATTTTTTCACCTCGATGATTACCTTAGATATAAATCAACATATTGTAAATTTATAACTAAGCAACACTTATTTAATTAGTGTTAGTATTTCGGGTCCATCTGGTAAAATTGCAACAGTATTTTCATAGTGCGCTGATAGGCTTCCATCACTTGTTACAACAGTCCAATTGTCATTACTAGTCTTCACTTTATATTTACCTTGGTTAACCATAGGTTCAATAGCTAATACCATTCCTGACATTAATTTAGGACCTCTACCTGGTCTACCGAAATTGGGAACTTCGGGATCTTCGTGAACTTTACTGCCTATCCCATGTCCTACGAAATCTCTTACTATCGAGAAACCATTAGCTTCAACATAGCTTTGTATCTCATGTGATATATCTGTTAATCTATTGCCAACTTGAGCATATTTAATACCCTCAAAAAAGCTTTGTTGAGTAACATCTATAAGTTTTTGTGCCTCACTAGTAATATTTCCTACTGGAAAAGTTCTAGCTGCATCTCCATGGTATCCATTTATGAAGGCTCCACAGTCAACACTGATAATGTCACCTTCTTTTAGAATATAACTTCCTGGTTTACCATGTACTACTTGATTATTGATAGAAATACATAATGAAGAAGGGAACCCATATAAACCTTTGAAGGAAGGTTTAGCTCCATGTTTTATTATAAACTCTTCAGCAATTCTATCTAATTCTCCAGTAGTTATGCCAGGCTTTATATTTTCTCCTACCAGTAATAGCGTTTCCGCTACAATTCGTCCTGCTATTCTCATTAGTTCGATTTGTTTATCATTCTTGATAATTATCATTAATTATCTCTCCCTAAGATATTGCAGATTCCTTCAAAAACTTCATTAATAGCTTTTGTACCATCTACTACTGAAAGTAAGTTTTTATTTTTATAAAAATCAATTAGTGGTTGTGTCTGACTTTCATAGACATCAAGTCTTTCCTGAACAGTCTCTACAGTATCATCTTTTCTTTGAATAACATCACTACCACAAAGATCACATTTACCGTCCACAGTCGGAGCGTTAAATTTGATATGATAACTTGCACCACATGATGGACAAACTCTTCTTCCAGTCATTCTTTCAAGTATAAAACCTCTTGGTACTTCAATTAATAGTGCAGTATCCAAGTTTTCTTCTCTTGATTCAATAAATTCTTGTAAAGCTTCTGCTTGGTTAACAGTTCTAGGAAATCCATCTAATAAATATCCTTGCTTACAATCTTCTTCTTGAAGTCTATCCTTAACCATATCTATGGTTACACTATCCGGAACTAATTGTCCTCTGTCCATATACTTCTTAGCCTCTATACCTAATGGTGTATTTTGTGAAATATTCTTTCTAAAAATATCACCTGTTGATATATGAGGAATGGAGTACCTATTACTAATTGATTTAGCCTGTGTTCCCTTTCCTGCTCCAGGGGGACCTAGTAAAATAATCTTCACGGGCATCATCTCCATTATCTATCTATTTAAGAAATCCTTGGTAATGTCTCATAACTAATTGAGACTCTACTTGTCTTGTAAAATCTAAGGCAACACCTACCATTATTAATAATGATGTTGATCCGAAAGCTATATTTTGGAAATTAGTATAACTATCAATCAATACTGGTGTTATTGCAATTACAGCAGCGAATAAACCACTGATAATTGAAATTTTAGTTAGTAACTTCTCAAAGTATTGAGCAGTTGCTTCTCCTGGTCTAACTCCTGGTACAAATCCTGCAGATTTGTTAAGATTTTCAGCCATATCTTCTGGCTTGAAAGTCACTTGAGTATAGAACCATGTGAAGAATAAAGTTAATAGTGCATATACAACAGGATACATCCATTGCTTTTCATTGAAAACGCTATATGGACTTGTTAGTATCCATTGTGACCAACTAGCTTCTGGAGCAAATTGAGCAATTGTTTTTGGAAACTCCATGACTGACATAGAGAAGATAATTGCTATAACACATGATCCAATTATACTTAGTGGAATATGACTACTTTGACCTTTAACTATTTTACTACCTGATGCTTTACCAGCATATTGTACCGGTATTCTTCTTTCTGCAAGAGAGAAGAATATTACTCCAATAAATAAAACTGCCATTGATACAAGTAATAATGCAACTTCAACTATACTTACTTCATTAGCACTTTTTAACTGTGCAATTTGGTAAGCTTGCATTGGTAATCTTGAAACTATATTAACAAAAATCATTAATGATGTTCCATTACCAATACCTTTAACTGTAATTTGATCTCCTAACCATATACAGAAAACAGATCCAACTACAAATGAAAATACAATAACAAATATTTGAATACCACTTAATCCTGCAGCAGCGCCTTTACTACCTAATGTTACATAGAAACCAACTGCTAATATAACAGCTATTACAAGAGCCAAATAACGGGTTGCTTTTTGGATCTTCTTTCTACCATCATCACCTTCTTTAGATAATTGCTCTAAAGATGGAATTGCAATTGTTAATAATTGCATAATGATTGAAGCATTAATGTAAGGCATAACTCCAAGTGCAAATATACTTGCTTGACTTAATGCACCACCGGCAATTAAATCATAGAAACCAAGTAATCCATTACCTTGTGTCATTGATTTTAAATATTCTGTGCTAATTCCAGAGACAGGAATATGTGATCCCATCCTGAAAATAGCAAGCAGAGCTACAGTCCAATATAGTTTCTTTCTTAGTTCTGGAACCTTCCAGGCATTACGTAGGGTTGATAGCATACTTAAATCACCTCAACTTTTCCTCCAGCTGCTTCGATTTTCTCTATTGCAGCCTTTGAGAACTTACATCCTTTAACTGTTAGGCTTTTCTCTAAAGTTCCATTTCCAAGAATCTTAACACCGTCAAGAACTTTACTTATCACATTAGTTTCCAGTAAAACTTCTGGAGTAACTTCTGTTCCGTTTTCGAATATATTTAATCTATCAACATTTATGCTAACAATCTTCTTAGCAAATATGTTAGTGAATCCTCTTTTAGGAAGTCTTCTGTATAATGGCATTTGTCCGCCTTCAAATCCTGGTCTTACGCCACCACCTGATCTAGAGTTTTGACCTTTTTCACCTTTTCCAGCATTTCTTCCTAAACCTGAACCAGTACCTCTACCTACTCTCTTAGGAGCTTTTCTGCTTCCAGCAGCTGGCTTTAATTCATGAAGTTTCATATTCAGTACACCTCCTCGTTTTATACTTCTTCTACTTTTAGTAAGTAGTCTATCTTTTTGATCATACCGTTGATTTGAGGAGTTCCCTCATGTTCTACTGTCTTACCAATTTTTCTAAGTCCAAGGGTATTTGCAGTAGCAATATGGTCTTTCTTTCTACCAATTAAGCTTTTTACTAGTGTAATTCTTAACTTTGCCATTCCAAATCCCTCCTAACCTAAAATTTCTTCAACAGATTTTCCTCTTAATTTAGCTATATCTTCAGCTGTTCTTAAGTTTGCTAATCCGTTAATTGTAGCATTTACCATGTTTCTTGGATTGTTTGAACCTAATGACTTAGCTCTAACATCCTTTAATCCTGCTAATTCAAGTACTGATCTTGCTGGTCCTCCAGCGATAACTCCAGTACCCTCCTTAGCTGGCATTATAAGAACCTTACCAGTTCCAAATTTCCCGTATATTTCGTGAGGAACTGTTGTACCAACAGTAGCAACTGCAACTAAGTTCTTCTTAGCATCCTCTATTCCTTTTTTGATTGCTTCAGGAATTTCGATAGATTTACCCATACCAACGCCAACGTGTCCGTTTTCGTCTCCAACAACAACTAGTGCGCTGAATCTGAAGTTTCTACCACCCTTAACAACCTTAGTAACTCTGTTTATATAAACAACCTTTTCTTTAAGGTCTAGTGTACTAGGATCGATTCTCATTTCTTTCCCTCCTTGTTTATTAGAATTTTAAGCCTGCTTCTCTTGCTGCGTTAGCTAGCTCTTGAACTCTTCCGTGGTATATGTATCCACCTCTGTCAAATACCACTTCTGTAATTCCTTTTTCTATTGCTTTTTTAGCTATAGTTTCACCAACAAGTTTAGCTCCTTCTTTATTTCCGCCCTTAGCTGAGAAATCCTTATCTAAGCTAGAAGCAGCCACTAAAGTTACAGCATTAACATCATCAATGATTTGTGCATATATATTCTTTTCACTTCTATATACTGAAAGTCTTGGTCTCTCTGGAGTTCCAGATAACTTCTTACGAACTCTTAAGTGACGCTTTACTCTACTAGCCTTTTTATCTGCCTTTTTGAACATATGGCTCACTCCTTTCTATTATTTCTTACCAGTTTTACCTTCTTTACGTCTGATTACTTCGTTATCATACTTGATTCCCTTACCTTTATATGGCTCAGGCTTTCTCCAAGCTCTGATATCAGCCGCAACAGCACCAACAACTTCTTTATCTATTCCTTTAACAACAACCTTAGTTGCAGCTGGAGTTTCAAAAGTTATTCCTTCTACTGCTTCTATTTCAACTGGATGTGAGTATCCAAGGTTCATTACAAGCTTATTCCCTTGTAATTGAGCTCTATAACCAACACCTATTAATTCAAGATTCTTTTGGAATCCTTGGCTTACACCTGTAATCATGTTGTTCATAAGCGCTCTTGTTAATCCGTGAAGAGCTCTGTGCTCTTTAACATCGCTTGGTCTTGTAACAACTACTTCGTTGTTCTCAACCGCTATATTAATGTCTTTGTGCATAGCTTTAACTAGCTCACCCTTAGGTCCTTTTACTGTAACTACATTGTTAGCAGCTACAGTAACAGTTACGCCAGCAGGTATAGCTATAGGTAATCTACCTACTCTTGACATAATTGCACCTCCTGTATTTATTGTACATACATTTATTTAATCTATTCTAGTTGAATTCCTTATAGTTATATTACCAAACGTAACAAACTACTTCTCCACCTAGGCCAGCTTTTCTAGCTTCTTTATCTACCATTAATCCCTTTGAAGTTGAGATAACTGCAATACCTAATCCATTAAGTACTCTTGGAGTTTCGTCCTTTTTGCAATATACTCTTAAACCTGGTTTAGATATTCTCTTTATACCAGTTATAACTCTCTCTTTGTTTGCTCCATATTTTAATGATAATCTCATCATTGGAACAACACCATCGTTGTATTCATCAATTTCCTTGATGTATCCTTCTTGTAATAATATGTTAGCGATTGCCTTCTTTACTGTTGAAGAAGGAACCTCTACTACTTCGTGTCTTACAGAATTCGCGTTTCTAATACGTGTTAGCAAATCTGCGATAGGATCTGTCATAATCATTTAATGTGCCTCCTTTCACTACAACTTCGATATTACCAGCTTGCCTTCTTACAACCTGGGATTTCTCCCTTGTAAGCAAGTTCTCTGAAGCATATACGGCAGATACCGAATTTTCTTAGTACTGCATGTGGTCTTCCACATATTCTACATCTTGTATAAGCTCTTGTTTTATATTTAGGTTCTTGTTTCCACTTTTCGATAATAGCTTTACGTGCCACTGTTTTCCCTCCTTATTATTGAGCGAATGGCATTCCAAGGAATCTTAATAATTCTCTTGCTTCTTCGTCAGT
>JBOFVP010000175.1:0-1706 GCA_051653165.1 Clostridium sp. | reverse complement strand
AAGGATAACTAGATAATACCTCTTTGCTCATATCATAGTCATAGTTGTCAACTCTCCACACCGAATTTCTACATCCTAAAAATATATCCTTAAAGATAACTTTTAGTTTATCAAATCCACTTCCGTATCCTAAAACGCTAGGCTTCTTTCTAAATACTCTTTCAAACCACTCGTAATGTGCATTCATAACCCCAGTAACAACATCTATCTTTCCTATTTGGCCAGTAATAGTATTAAATCCATATTTGCCACCTGTTAAATCCCATAGATTATCTATTGCAGGATAGTTTTGTACTTTTGGCTGCCCTATCATTTCTTGAGTAATTAACCCTTTGTCGTAAGCATTTCTTGTCCACACTTTACTACCATAATCGGGGATTACACATAATTCTTTTGTGATTGGATCTTGCCAATGAAGTGTTAGGTAATATACTCCAAATCCTACTCTACCAGTCTTGTACATTTCTTTTATTTCTCTTTCTATTCCCCCACCATAATAATGATTTTCCCACACCGTTGTTTGTAAATTGTATTTAAAAGAATTAGCTTCCCCATCATAACCATGACCATCTATACTAGGTTTATATAAATCCGTTCCATGACTCCAAGTTGCCTTAGCATTATATTTATGTTTGCAAATAGTTAAAGGAATAGAAATTTCACTTCCTTTATTTTCTCTTATAGATATTCCTTTTAAATTCAAACCTTTTATATTCATATCTTCACCCTCAAAACAGGATAAATAGATGAAGTTGTCGCATCTGCCCACACATCGCCTTTTTGAAGTCCTACTGGTGGATTTGCTAATGTTCCAACTGGTATATCACCACTAACACTAATAGATTTAAATGTTACATCACTATTTGTATTTAAGTTTTGGTCATAAGCCTGTATATCATCTAATCCTACAATATCACTACTATTAACTTTAATTCCTTCTAACTCATTTTCAAAATTTCTACTTCTACTTAACTTTGTCACAGTATTATTCTTAACTATTGAGATAGATACATTGTCTTCACCTTCTAACAACATAATTGTAGTTGCATTTTCTACACATCTTGTCTTAACATTGTTTTGATTATAATATGTTGCTGTTCTCATATTTCCTATTGCATTTCCATAAAAATAATATTCTTTTAATTTATCTAGTTTTAAATTAAAGTAAGAGTCATACATATTACTATCTATTATACTTCCATCAGGCATAACAACTTTAGAAGATGCTTTGTCTTTATCTAATAAAATATTACTAGATATTATAAAAGAGGTATCATTAGGCGTTATTGATAGATTCTCTATGTCTACCCCTTGAACTTTTACCCCATTTAACTTGCTTTCAAAGTCCTTGTTTTTAGATAAGTAATTAACACTATTGGTTGAACTTACTGCAAATGACACATATGATTCGTTAGGTTGCAATATTATGCTATCAGCACTTTCAACAACTCTTGTTGCCAATTTGCTATCATTATAATATACAACAACTCTCATATTTTTTACATTATTAGAAGTGTAGTAATATTTAACACCACTATCAAGTTTTAAGTATATGTATGAATTATATGATGAACTAGGTATAAGATTGTTATTTGTGCTTATCAATCTATCTTTTATCAAGTAATTGTCAGTTAATATATTCCCACTATTAATAAAATCTACCTGATTGCTTTTTACATTTAAATCTCTTATACAGTCTCCATTTA
>JBOFVP010000174.1:0-3994 GCA_051653165.1 Clostridium sp. | reverse complement strand
TACGGGCTTAAGTATAGAGCAGATAGATACAAAAGAAGATTTAACAATCGCATTAATGATATTATGCAATGAAATCTATGACAACAGAACATATACAGGGAAAGATGATAAGTCTAATAAGATAGTAGACAATATACTTGATATGTATTCCGTAAATTTATTATAGGGGTGCTATTATGAAAATTGTGATTAATCCAGGAGAATTTAAGCATTTAATAACTTTTCAAAAATTAGTAAACACAAAGAATAGCTATGGTGAAACAACTAATAACTGGAAAGATATTATTACATCAAGATGCGCCATATATCCTATATCTGGAAAGGAACTGTTGGCTGCAGAAAGCGTTAGCTCAGAAGTAACTCACAAAATAAATATGAGGTTTGCAAGAGGGATATCTCATGATATGAGAATTAAATTTAACAACAGAGTATTTTCAATAATTTCAATAATAAATTTTCAGGAGAAAAATAAATTATTACAGATCATAGCAAAGGAATTAATATAATGGTTAATTTCAAAATTGAAGGCATTAATGAAGTTGAAAAAACAATAAGAAGAATGGGTAACTTACCTCAAAAATGTGTGACTACTGCAGCTAAAAGAGGAGCAATAATAGCTAGAAATTTTGCTAAGAAAAAAGCACCTTATGAAACTGGAGCACTAGAAAGTGGAATTATACTAAAAGGTGAGAAAACAAGAACCAAAGGAAAAAAAGTATATCAAGTAGTAATGGATGCAAGTAAGAATGATATATTTGTTAAGACTTCAAAAAGTGGTAAAAGAGCATACTACCCAGCTTCTCAAGAGTATGGTTTTAGAACAAAAAATGGAGGATATGTTCCAGGATTTCATTATCTTAAGAGGTCATTAGAAGATAACTATAGACCAATACAAGTAAAAATGGTTAAGGTTCTTTCAGACCAAATAGATAAGCTAAAATAAGGAGGATTTTATGACAATTGAAGAGGCTTTAGTAAATGAATTAAACAGCATAACTGAACTAAAAGACAAGATATATCCACTTGTAGCAGATGAAGGAACATCATATCCATATGTTGTTTTTGTATCAGAAGGTATAAAAAGATATAAAACATTATCAGGTTTTTTACCAAATGGAGATATAAACATAGAAATACACATTGTTGCAGATAGCTACTTTAAAATTAAAGAACTATCGAAAAAAGTGGATGATAAAGTCATTACTTTTTTAGGAAGGGTTGTAGGTGGGAATGGCCCATTTATACAAAACCTAGACTATGAAGAAACACAGCCTGAAACTTATGCAAAAGAGGTTCAGGGATATATTAGAATTATGAATTTAAAATTATTTTTCAGTTGTTAGGAGGAAGTAAAATGGCAGGTTCAAGTATTGGAACAAAATTAATGGTTGGTAATAATTCTGTTTCTGAATTAACATCAATTAATGGATTAGATTTAAGTGCAGATACAATTGAAACAACAACATTAGATGGTGATGGTTGGAGAACATTTGCACAAGGTTTAAAAGATGCTGGAGAATCATCAATTAGTGGTTTTTTCAATCCGGGAGATACAAACGGTCAAATAGCATTAAAAGATGCATTTGATAATGGTACATTGTTGCCTCTAAAAATAGTATTTCCAAGTATAGGAGCAGAATGGTCATTCCAAGGTATTGTTACTGGAATAAGCACTGGGGCTGAAATGGAGGATAATATAAGCTATGAATGTACTGTTAAAGTTAGTGGTAAACCTTCGCTAGGCGTAACTCCAAGTGCAGGACCAACTACAATAGCAATAAGTGGAACAGGAGGGGCATTAGCACCAGCATTCAACAGAAATACTGCTTACTATGCATATTCTGGTGTAACTGCAACAAGTGTTTCTGTAACAGTAACAGCAGCAGGTCACAATATTGCATTATTTGTTAATGGGCAATATGTTCAAGCACTTCAAAGCGGTGTTGCATCAAGTCCTATATCCTTACCAAGTGTTGGAGCAAGTGCAAATATTATTATATCAGTTGCAGAACCAGGTAAAGCACAAAGGCTTTATGAAGTAATAGCAGTTAAAACAGCTTAAGGCTAGGGAAACCTAGTCTTTTTAATTTTAGGAGGGATTTAAAATGTCAGCAAATTCAAGTAAAAACGATGTTGTAGTAATTAAATTAGATAGACCAAGAATAGTTAGGTTTGGACACAAGGCACTTAAGACAATGGACAAATTAACAGGCTTAAGTATGGATAACATAGGCGAGGCTGATAATTTTGACATAGAGCAAGTAGAGCAAATAATGTATTGTGGTTTGCTTTCTGATGCAAAATCTCATAATGAAAATTTAAGATTAGAAGATATGGAAGATTTACTGGATCAAGCAGATAGTTATTCAGAAATATTAAATGCAATGACTACAGCTCTTCAATATAGCTTTGGGGATTTTGGTGATGAAGAAAAAAACTTGAAGAGGGTTGCGAGCAAGTAAGTAATATTCCAAGGTCTTGGAGTTGGGAAGAATCTTACATGAGTGCAATCCAATTAGGTATTAGCAGAACAGAGTACGAAGAAATGACACCTTATGAGCTTAACCTTCATGCAAAAATCTATATGAAGGTTAGGAAGGAAGAAGAGGAGCAAAAAATAGTATTAACTTACTTAGGTGCTTCATGGCAAAGGGCCAAGAAGATGCCTTCATTAAAATCTATTCTTAATAAAACTGAACCTAAGAAAAAGAAAATGAGTGAGAATGATATTTTTGAAGAGATTAAAAGGCTTAATGAAGTGTTTGGTGGCGATGTTTATTAGGAAGGAGGTGAGATTATGGCAGTAGTTAAAAACCTCATGGTCAGAGCAGGGGCTGATTTCTCAGCACTTCAAAAAGAGACTAAAAAAGCACAGAAGATGATGAAAGATTTTAAAAATAACACTAAAAGTACAATGAGAACAGTAGCAACTACGTTAGCAGCTATTGGTGTTGGTAAAATGATTAAAGATAGTGTTAATGTAGCTAAAACTTATGAAGCCTCTATGATGTCAATAGAGCGTAACATGGGGAATAATGCTAAAGAGTTTGAAGAGTGGACTAAAACACTTTCAGGCAGTTTTGGTCTAGCTAGAAGTGAAGCAATTAAGTATGGTTCAGTATATTCAAATTTAGTAGCAATGTTTTCCAAAAGTACTAAAGAAACAATGACTAATACTCAAGAACTACTAAAAGCAAGTACTATAACAGCAAGTGCAACAGGGCGGAGCATGGAGGATGTTATGGAGCGTATCAGAAGTGGTATGCTTGGCAACACAGAAGCTATTGAGGAT
Organism: Clostridium sp.; assembly: GCA_051653165.1. Lineage (GTDB taxonomy): Bacteria > Bacillota > Clostridia > Clostridiales > Clostridiaceae > Clostridium. The sequence continues at coordinate 702 of JBOFVP010000174.1, read as the reverse complement.
TTAGGTATATATGTTAATGTTGCAATGCTTAAGAGCTCTAACAGTATGAAGATGTTTGCTAATGGACGGTCTTGGGAACAATTAGATTTCCAGACACAACAACAAATAAGAATGTTTTCTATACTAGAGCAAGTGCATGATAGGTATGGTAATAGTGTTCTAGATAACACTAATTTCAAGCAAATGCAATTGGTGGCACAACTTAAGAATGTACAATTAAGTTTAGGACAGGCATTCTTACCAATATACAACATTATTTTACCTGCATTGACAAGCTTTGTAAGCAGTATAGCTTATGCAATGGATATATTAGCACAATTTATGAATGCATTGTTTGGTAGTCCTAAAAAACAAAAATCAAGTGTAAATAACATCAATCAACAAGCTAGTGCAGTTGAAGATTTAGGAGCATCATTTGGAGGAGCAGCAAAGGAAGCAAACAAGGCAATGGCATCCTTTGATGAAATCAATACACTTAATAGTGGTTCATCAGGTGGTGGTGGTGGAGGTGGTGGTGGAGCACCAACAGTAACTCAACCAGAATTACCGAATGAAGAGGATTACGGAAGTGGCATATCTGATAGTATTCAAAAGGCGGCTGATAAGGTTAAAAAGGTATTTGCAGATTTGTCAGCTTGGGTTAAAAAACATAAGGATGTAATAATATCATCAATCGCAGGAATTGGTGCAGCTTTTGGAAGC
>JBOFVP010000173.1:0-22999 GCA_051653165.1 Clostridium sp. | reverse complement strand
CCGAAATAGGTGATGATATAGTCTACGCTTATATGAAAGTATAAGAAGTTCATAAGAGAACTGGCTAGGATTAACGAGCCTAGTTGAATGGGCATAAAACTTATAGAAAGTTACAAGCATATAAAATAATAGCCAAGAGTTAGTGGAATGATGAAAAATAAACATCTATCGAAAGCAATAGCAGAGCAAGGTTTTTATGAATTTATAAGGCAAATAAAATATAAGTGTGAATTTAATGGTATAGAATTTATTCAAGTGGATAGATTTTATCCTAGTTCTAAAACTTGTAGTTGTTGTGGAAATATTAAATCTGATTTGAGATTAAAAGATAGAACTTATAAGTGTGAAAAATGTGGAATAGAAATTGATAGAGATAGAAATGCTTCAATTAATCTTGGTAATTATGGATTAGTATAGGTGAATTTTGAGAGAATACTAATCTTATAGGGTGCGTTGTACCCGAATTTAAGCCTTTGGAGAACTACACCAAACTAGAGTAGCCTTTAGGTGAAATAGAGTTCTATGAATAGGGAATTAAAGTGAAATTTATATGTTTATAACTTTTTATAAGTTTTATGCAACGGCTAAAGTACAAGATAAGAGGGAAGAAGAATATAAAAATAGTATTATAGCTGAATATTTTAAGGATGAAAGATTAATTAATATTCCAGTACAATATATGAAGAGAAAAATTGTTTTAAATAAGGTTAAGGATGGGTTTAACCTTAATCAGAAGTACACAGAAAGAGAAGTAAATATAATATTAGCTGATTATTATGATGATTTTGTATCACTTAGAAAAGCTTTGGTAAAAGAAGAATTTTTAAGTTGTTACGATAAATTATATACAAGAAATAATGGGAATAAATTCTTTGAAAAGGGGAGAGAGAATATGGTCAATAACAATATTACTAACTTACCACTATTAATTGATGATAGTTTAATTCAAGGAGAAAAAATAATATATGAATTAAACAAGGATGATGGGGTATTTAAAATTTCTGGTATTTCAAATAAAGATGGGGATGTAGATAGAATTGTATTTTCTAACAAAGGAAGAATATTTGTATTTAAAGTTAGAAAAAATGATACATTAGCAGCTTTAGCAATATACTCATATTCATTATATAAGCAAAAGCTTGGGTGTGAAAAAATAGAAAATAGTTATATTTGTGAAGGTAAAAAAGTTAAGTGTAACTTAAGAAGTGGATTCTCGCCGGTAGGTATAATGGATATAAACTTTAAATTAAAGGAAGAAGATTTTTTAGCATTGGCTAATTCTTTCGAAGAAAAATTATTTGCAGTTAAATAAGAAAGAGGGGATTTCAATAATTGGAATCCCCTCACTTTATAATATATATTATTTTTCTCTGTTATCTATTTCAGATACAACTCTTGAGATAAATTGGTTAAGTTCGATAGAACCTTCTTCACCATTTTTTCTACTTCTTACAGAAACAGTATTGTCTTGAGCCTCTTTTTCTCCAACAATTACAATATAAGGGCTTCTTTCTAATCTAGCTTCTCTTATTTTGTAACCAATTTTTTCAGCTCTATAATCAGCTTCAACTCTAACCTTATTAGATCTTAATGATTTTACAACTTTTTCAGCATAATCATTGTATTTATCTGATATTGGTAGAACCTTAACTTGTACTGGAGATAACCAAGTTGGTAGAGCACCAGCATATTTTTCAATTAGCATTGCTAAAGTTCTTTCATAACATCCAATTGAAGATCTATGAATTATATATGGAAGTTTCTTTTCTCCATCCTTATCAATATAAGACATACCAAATCTTTCAGCTAAAGCAAAGTCGATTTGAACAGTAATGATAGTATCTTCTTTACCATGAACATTTCTAAATTGGATATCAAGCTTTGGTCCATAGAAAGCAGCTTCGTCATCAGCTTCAACATAATCAATTCCTATATGATCTAATATATTTTTCATCATATCTTGAGTTTTATTCCATGCTTCAGGGTTGTTAATATATTTTTCAGTGTTATTTGGATCCCACTTAGAGAATCTATATGAAATATCTTCATCAATACCTAAAGTAGTCATTATATAATTTATTAAGTCTACACAACCCTTAAATTCTTCTTCAACTTGTTCAGGAGTACATACAATATGTCCATCAGCTAAAGTAAATTGTCTTACTCTTATAAGTCCATGCATTTCACCTGATGATTCATTTCTAAATAGAGTAGAAGTTTCAGCATATCTTGCAGGTAAATCTCTATAACTGTGTTGAGTAGTGTTATATATAGCATATTGGAATGGGCAAGTCATTGGTCTTAATGCCATAACTTCATCATCCTTTTCTTCATCACCTAATACAAACATACCATCTTTGTAATGTTGCCAGTGACCAGAAATTTTATATAAATCACTTTTTGCCATCATAGGAGTTTTAGTTAAAATATATCCTCTTGATTCTTCTTCGTCTTCAACCCATCTTTGAAGAGTTTGGATTATTTTAGCTCCCTTTGGCATTAATAAAGGAAGTCCTTGACCTACATTTTCAGAAGTTGTAAATATCCCAAGTTCTCTTCCTAATTTGTTATGATCCCTTTTCTTAGCTTCTTCTAAAGCTTCTAAATAAGCTTCTAAATCAGCATTTTTTAAGAAAGCAGTACCATATACTCTAGAAAGCATTTTATTTTTTTCGTTACCTCTCCAGTAAGCACCAGCACTTCTTATAAGTTTAATAGCCTTAATACTTTTTAATGACATAACGTGAGGACCAGCACATAAATCTGTAAAGTCACCCATTTTGTAGAATGATATAATTTCATCTTCAGGAAGGTCATTAATTAATTCTACCTTATAAGGTTCACCAGCTTCCTCCATTAACTTAATAGCTTCAGCTCTTGGTAATTCAAATCTTTCTATTGAAGGATTCTCTTTTACTATTTTCTTCATTTCAGCTTCTATTTTTTCAAGGTCTGTAATAGAGAAGCTTCCATCCTTATCAAAATCATAGTAAAAACCTGATTCGATTGAAGGTCCTATTGCTAATTTAACCTCAGGGAATAATCTCTTTACAGCATAAGCTAAAACGTGTGATATAGAATGTCTTACAGCATCCTTACCTTCTTGAGAGTCGAAGGTACAAATTGAAAGCTCCACATCTTCGTTTATTATATGACGAAGGTCTACAACTTCGTTGTTAACAATTCCACATTGGGCGTTTCTTGCTAAACCTTCACTAATATTTTTTGCTACATCTAAAACTGATACACCAGCTTCAAATTCTTTAATTGATCCATCTTTTAATGATACTTTAATCATAATAAATCTCCTTTCTGTATTGTAATATAAAAATAAAAAACTTCGCCTCTAAAAAATAGAGACGAAGATAAATTCGTGGTTCCACTCTAATTATCTACATGAATATGTAGATCACTTAAGGTTATCGTAACGTGATAAATACGGACTGTATTAAAGTCACTCAGAGGTGGTCTTCGGTTAATTTTTATTTAAGAATAATTTCAGCGATGTATTCTCTCTCTGGAAATAAAATTTTAACTTACTCTTCTCATCAAAGATTTACTTATTTGTTTAAGATATATTATAAATAATAATCCAGTGAAATGTCAAGAATTATCAATAGAATTAATTCAACAAAATATAACAACAAAAATTTTATTGAATTAATATGGGGAATTTTGATAAGTAACAGTTATTTCGACAGCAAAATTTAGATGATATAAATTATAATAATATGATATATAATGATGATTTTTGAAAAGAAAAAAATAAGAGGATTTTGAAGAAAAAATACTATTTAAAAATGGAACATTTATTGATTTAAGTGAATAGAATAATAGAGAGAGTAGGGAAGTAAGAAAAAACATTGGATATGCAGATGTGGCGAAATTGGCAGACGCACTAGACTTAGGATCTAGCGCCTATGGCGTGGGGGTTCAAATCCCTTCATCTGCACCATAAAATATGCGGAAATGACTCAACGGTAGAGTGTCACCTTGCCAAGGTGAAAGTTGCGGGTTCGAATCCCGTTTTCCGCTCCAAAGTATAGGGTATTTCAATAAATGAAATACCCTATACTAATGAAAATTTATAAACTTTCAATTAATTCTGCTATAGCTAACTCATCTAGAGAATCTTCAGAGTAAAGTTTTCCACCCATTAGTACGGATATAATATCTGTAGTCTTATAACCTTCTTTATAAAGTTTTATACTTTTAGTAATTCTTTTTATAAGGTTAATAGATGCTTTTAAAATCGTTTGAAGCTCTTTTGAAGTGTAAAAATCTTTAGATAGTAGATTAAATAATTTATTTTGCATTTCTAATTTATATTCAATATCTGTCCTTAAATTTTGATGTGGTCCATCTTTTCCACGATGATGTTTGTGGCATAAATATTTATAATTAACCGTTAATTCAAGACCACCTTCATGCCTATGAACTATATGGTGAACATTGGCAGGTTTATTACATATTTCACAAAAATACAAATCATATCCTCCTTTAATTATTATAATTATATTATAAATAAATTATATAAAAATATCAATTTTTACATATAATACTATGAGTGAAAAATTAAATTATTAAGAAAATTTGAACATATTAACAATAAAGTATAACTTATAATAAATTTAATAATTTATTGAAAAAGGTTATACTATACTATATAATATATTGTATAGACATAGAAAGGGTGATGAAAATGAAAGAGAATTTTAACTCACTTAGTTTCTGGGAACAAAGAATAAATGAGAATAAAACTATTAGAGGACACATGTTTATGGAAAGTCCTATTACAAAAAAGACAGTGTATATTCATACATTAATTTATTCTCAAAAGAATGGGATTGAGAATGTTTATGGATATTTTCCAGATGCCAAAGCTCTATTAGGATATATTCAATATTCCTTCTTACAAGAGGCTTTTTATAAATGGATTTATGGAACAGAAGAGAAGATAACAGTTATTCCTCAAATACCAATAAATAAGCTAGCAAAAACTGCATTTGAGAAGGGTAAGCTTAGCAGAACAGATATGGATACTATGCTAAGAGAATATAATGCTTTGTCTAAATTATGGGGATGCGGTGATGATACAATTATGAGAGAACTTGATAAGTTTGCTCGTACTTTCAATAAACTATGGATAGGTAATAATAGAGAATTTTTATATGTTAAAATATTTAGAACTCCAAGAGCGCTAGGAGAATTTGTAGTAAATTCTAATTCATTAACAAACTCAAATGAAACTTTAGAAAAGTTATTAGGAGTAGATGTTGAATCTTGGTTGGCCTTATGTTCAAAAGCAATTGGTGATGAGGTAATTACAAATCAATTTAGGGAAATAATGTTAAAGAAATTAACTGAAATAATCTAATTGTAATTGACATTTTTATAGTGTTAATATATAATAAAAAATGTAAGCGCGGGTATCGTATATCGGTAATACTTCAGCCTTCCAAGCTGAAAAGGTGGGTTCGATTCCCACTACCCGCTCCATTTATTTGCGCTATTAGCTCAGTTGGTAGAGCACCTGACTCTTAATCAGGGTGTCCCGGGTTCGAATCCCTGATGGCGCACCATAAAGAACCAAATATTTTATTTGGTTCTTTTTTTACAAGTAAATAAAGCCTTATCAAGAGTGGTGGAGGGACTGGCCCTATGAAGCCCGGCAAACGGATATCATTTCCATTAGATCATAAATTGGCTAATGGTTTATTAATGATATTACGGTGCTAAATCCTGATAGATAAGAATATTAAGTTTATTAAGCTTCTGAATCTATTCAGGAGCTTTAATTTTATTCTTAATATTTAGGAGGAAATGGTGTGAAGAACAAAGGAAATATAATGGCATTATTACCATTAGGAGTGTTTATTTTAGTTTATGTAGGAATTTCATTGATTGCAGGAGATTTTTATGCAGTATCAGTAATAATTCCTTTCATGGCTGCAGCTATATCAGCTTTAGTTATGAATAGAAAAAAAGATTTTCAAGAAAAGTTAAATATATTTTGTAAGGGTGCTGGAAATGAAAATGTAATTTTGATGATATTAATCTTTGTTTTAGCAGGTGCTTTTGCAAATGTTGCAAAAACTATGGGAGCGGTAGACTCAACTGTTAATTTAGGATTAACGTTATTACCATCCAATTTATTAGTTACAGGAATATTTTTAATAGCGTGTTTTATAGCGTTATCAGTAGGAACATCTATGGGCACAATAGTAGCTTTAGTGCCTATAGCAGTTGGTATTTCTGAAAAGACTAGCATTGCTGTGGCTATAATTGTAGGGGCAGTCGTTTCAGGAGCTATGTTCGGAGATAACTTATCAATAATATCAGATACTACTATTGCAGCTACAAGAACTCAAGGATGTGAAATGAGAGACAAGTTTAAGATGAATTTTAAAATTGTTCTACCAGCAGCAATAATAACAGCGGTAATATTTGCAGTTATTACAAATGGTTCATCAACTTCATTAGGCGAATCTTATGAGTATAGTATTATAAAAATAGTTCCATACATAACAGTGCTAATAACAGCTTTATGTGGAGTAAATGTTTTGTTTGTACTTATTTCAGGTATTGTAATGGCTGGAGGAATAGGAATTTTAACTGGAAGTTTTGATATTATTGGTTTATTTACTAGCATGGCTGATGGTATTTCAGGAATGAGTGAATTAATAATAATATCTCTATTAATAGCAGGTACTATAGAGATTATAAAATGTAATGGAGGAATAGATTATATTTTAAATAAAGGGTTAAGTAGATTTAAAAGTAAAATGAGTGCAGAGTTAGGAATTGGTGCATTAGTAGGGTTAGTAGATGCATGTACAGCTAATAATACAATTGCTATCGTTACAGTAGGACCTATTGCTAAGGATATATCAAATGAATTTGATTTAGAACCTAAGAGGGTAGCAGGAATAATGGATATGTTCTCTTGTGTGGTCCAAGGTGTAATACCATATGGTGCACAATTAATATCTGCATCAGGATTAGCAATGATATCTCCATTTGAGATAATGAAATATTTATTTTATCCATATTTGATGGGAATAAGTGCTGTAATAGCAATTGTTGTATATTGGAAGATTAAAAAATAAAACGGGGGTAACCCCGTTTTATTTTAATAGTAAAGCAATACTTTGAGCAGATATTCCTTGTTCAGTTCCTGTGAATCCTAAACCTTCTTCAGTTGTTGCTTTAATATTTATTTGATCCAATGATATTTTGAGTACTTTTGAAATATTTTCACGCATTAAATTTATATGTGGAGCCATTTTAGGTTTTTGAGCTATTATAGTAGCATCAATGTTACCAATACTATATCCTTCAGAAGATATAATTTTTGATACTTCTTCTAATAAGAGCATACTTGAAGCTCCTTTATACTTAATATCTGTGTCAGGAAAATGTTTTCCTATATCACCAAGTGCAGCAGCGCCTAATAATGAGTCCATAATTGCATGAATTAATACATCAGCATCTGAGTGTCCAAGCAGACCTAAACTATGTGGTATTTTTACTCCACCCATAATTAAATCTCTTTCAGGGACTAATTTGTGAACATCATAACCTAATCCTATTCTCATATTCTTCACCTCGTATTTCTTTTAGATAAAATTTTATCATAAAAACATACTAATAAGAAGAGGGGATAAGATACTCTTTTTCGAGTATACTTAAAATCAACGTAGATAATATTATTTTTCATAAAAAGCACTCGTCTTAAAACATTGTTTGTATATACTATGTATTAATTTTAATTTTATACATTAAAAAAACTATATCTGACTAGTAATATCAATATATGATATAATTAGTTATAAAAGTATATATATACCTTAGTAAAAGGGAGTGAGGACTATTAATAAGTATTATTTTTCAGAAAGAATAGGAATGATTGATTCCAGTGAAAAGGCTATTATTGCAAGACAACATGAGATAAGAGAGTTTTCAGAATCTCTATATAAATATGGAATTTTATTGAAAGATTTACCTTTAATTAAACTCAAGAAAAAAGATAGAGATAGAGCATTAAATGCTGCGTATTTTATTATACAAGATATTAATGCATATGATGCATTGGAGAATAAAAAAACTATACCAGTAGGATTAGTTTCAAGAGGGATAAAGGTTAATTCAAGTTTTATTGAAGACTTTAAGGAATATATAATAGCGTATGTTTTAATATTAAGTAACCCATCAATGAAGCACTTACAAGATATGTTATTAATTAGAGAAAAGCAAGGGGATACTAATAAGGAAGTTGTAGAGTTATTAGAAGTTAGCATAAATACTAAGAAAACAGGTGTAATAGTACATAAAGGGAAAAAGTTATCTATAATATTAACTCCACAAGGAGAGTTTGTTAAGATTAAAAGTGATATATATGAGTTTGGTGGAGTTGGAACAGGGGAAGAAAATCAAGGGCTTAGAAAATATAAGATACATATTAGTGCAGCTATAGGGGCTATAATTATAATAGCTGGATTATTATTTATAAATTATAATAGAGAGAACCTAACTATTACAGTAAATACAACATCATCAATTGTCTATGAGGTTAATGGAAATAATAAAATAATAAGTGCAAAGAGTCAGCCATCTAAAGGTAAAACTTTAATAGAGAATATTTCCCCATTAGATAAGGGTGTAGATAAGGTAATAAAGGAAACTATAAAATATGCAAATGAAAATAATATGATACCTAAGGATGGTATTGTAATTAATGTTTCTGGAGACTCATTGAAATATGGATTATTAAATGATGTTAAAGAATATATTAGCGAAAATAATATAACTGTATTAATTAATAACAATGGGAATGAACGAAAATTATAAAGAGGAATGAAAATGAAAAAAAATAATACAAAGAAAAGAACCAGAAATTATGGCGAAAGACATAGAAGTAAAAATAGTAATTATGATAAACATAGCAATGTAATTAGTCAAAAAATCACTAAAAAGGGAGCAAGTGAAAATGCTAGTGGGATAATTGTTCATGATGAGAGAAGCGAAGATGTGAGATTGAACAAGTTTATTGGTGAAAGTGGATATGCATCTAGAAGAGAGGCAGATAGACTTATTGAGGCAGGTAGGGTCACAGTTGACGGAATAGTAGCAACTATGGGTACAAAAGTAAAAAAAGGCAATATAGTAAAGGTAGATGGTAAAAATATATCTAATAATGAAGAGTTAGTATATATTGTTTTAAATAAACCAGTTGGGATTACTTGTACTACAGAAAGGAACATAAAAGGGAATATTGTAGATTTTATAGGCCATAAGAAAAGAATATTTCCTATAGGTAGGTTAGATAAAGATTCGGAAGGATTAATATTTTTGACTAATGATGGGGATATAGTAAATAAAATATTAAGGTCTGGGAATAATCATGATAAAGAATATGTTGTAACTGTGAATAAATCAATAACAAAGGAGTTTATTGATAAAATGAGTTCAGGGGTAAAAATTCTGGATACTACAACAAAAAAATGTACTGTAGAAAAATTAAATAATAAGTCATTTAAAATTATTTTAACAGAAGGATTAAACAGACAAATAAGACGAATGTGCGAAGCTTGTGGATATGATGCTATTTCTTTAAGAAGAGTTAGAATAATGAATGTAAGCTTGGATAATTTAAAAGTAGGTCAATGGAGATATATGACAACTCAAGAACTTAAATCTCTAAATAATTTAATACAAGAATCAAAAAAATAACTGCAAATGCAGTTATTTTTTTGTTGACTTTAGCACTTGTTTAAAAGTATCAAATGAATATTTAGAACTAATATATATTCTATCTAATTCTAATAATTTATCACTTCTATCACTTAAGCCACGATTTGTAGTGAAAGCCATTTTATAACCTGATTCTTCAGCAATTCTAACACTATCTTGATTATAATCACCAAAAGGATAAGCTAAAGAAGTGACTTCCTTTCCTAATAGTTTCTCTAAGTAAGCTTTAGAATTTTTTATTTCTTTTATTTGTTCCTCAGGAGGAAGTTCTAAAAGGTTTCTATGGTTTGAAGTATGGCTAGCTATATCTATACCATAATCAGACATTTCCTTAACCTGTTCATCATACATATAATATCCATTATTTAAAACATCAGATATTACAAAAATAGTAGCATTAATATCTAATTCTTTTAATATAGGAAAAGCATTTGTATAGTTATCTTGATAGCCATCATCAAAGGTAATTACAATACTTTTTTCTGGTATAGCTTTGTCATTAGTTAAATGCTCATAAAGTTGAGAAAGGGTAATAGGATAATAACCCTCATCTAACAGATACTGAAGTTGCATTTTCAATTTATCTGGAGAAATTATAACCTCATTTGCTTCAGATGGTTCAACTGAATGATAATAAAGCACAGGAACTCCTATGTTTTCAGTGGTTAATTTTATGTTCTCTGGAAACTCTGCTTTAGGAGGTTCTGGTGGAGGTGGGATAACTTCAGGTGTAGTAGTATCCGTTTGGGGATTACTGTCAGAAGTATCTTTATTTATTACCATAAATAATAAAATACCTGTTATTAAAAGTACTATTAATGAAATAATAACCTTCTTTTTCAAAATATCACCTACTTAAATTATAGTAATTAAACTTATACTAGATGTAAAACTAGATAATATTTAATTTATAAAAATTTTAACATAATAAATCATCTAAAACAATAAAAGTTAAGAAAAACCATGGAAAAAAATACAAACTATTCACATTATCCACATTGCCCTGTGGATAACGTGTGGCAAACCTGTTAATTGAAATGTTGATAAAAGTCGAAAATAAGTAAATACTAATACTATATTTTGTAGAAATACAAAGAAAATGAGGAGGATGTAGCTATGAAGCAAATTATATCAATAATTTTACCACTTTTTATAACTTTGGGATTTATAAAAAGTTATCCACAGAACCTATCTAATAATGAAATTATCCACAGACATAATACTTTGGAGGTTGTGGATAAATCTATTTTAAGTGAAGATGATTACTTAAAAATCAACGTTAAATATCCTAAATTTTATATTAAGAATAAAAAAGAAATTAATATATTAAATAGTAATATAGAAAAGTGGACATTAGATTGGTTAGATGATATTAAGTTGTTATCTAAGAGTAATTATGGGGATAAATATCCAGCACCTTCAAAACAATATGAAGCACAATCAAGCTACGATATAAAAAGTAGAGCTGAAATATTAAGTTTAACTATTACATATTACCAATATACAGGAGGAGCACATGGATTAACCACTGTTATACCGTATAATTATGATATTTTAAATGATAAGCAAATAAGGTTAGCAGATATTTTTAAGAGTAATTATGATTATGCTTCTGTAATAAATAATGAAATTAAAAAACAGATATTAGATAATCCTGATAAATATTTTCAAGGAAGTGATGGGTTTAATGGAATAAAAGAAAATCAAAATTTTTATGTAGAAAAGGATGATATAGTAATAGTATTTGGGTTATATGAAATTGCACCATATGCTTCAGGTATTATAGAATTTAGGATTCCTATTAAAGTATTTGATAATAACATAAATTATGGTAAAATTAATTAAATATATTGTATTGAGGTGGCTATAGATGATAGCTGAAACATTTAATAGGCAGAAAGAATTTTTTAGTAGTGGAGCAACACAAGATATAAATAAAAGAATTAAATTACTTATAGAGATAAAAAGTGAGATAAAAAGAAGAGAAGCTGATGTATTAAGGGCTTTAGAGTTAGATTTAGGTAAGTGTGAGTTTGAAGGATATGCTACAGAAGTTGCATTAGTATATGAAGAAATTAATATAATGATAAAAAATATAAAAAAGTGGAGCAAAAGAGAGAGGGTTAAAGCATCTATTGTACACTTTCCAAGCAGTAATTATATTTACAAAGAACCTTTCGGAGTAGTATTAATAATAGGTCCTTTTAACTATCCATTTCAGTTGGCAATGAGTCCTTTAGTTGGAGCTATAGCATGTGGAAATTGTGTTATGGTAAAGCCTTCTGAATACTCAATTAATACTTCATATATAATAGATGAAATTATTGGGAAGGTGTTTCCTAAAGAAATTGCAGCCGTCATAGAACCATCAAGGGGAAGAGAGGTTGTAGAGGAATTATTAGAAGAAAAGTTTGATTATATATTTTTTACTGGAAGTGTTAAGGTTGGTAAAATAATAATGGAGAAGGCATCAAAGAATCTAACTCCTGTAACCTTAGAACTTGGAGGAAAGAGTCCTTGTATAGTAGAGAAAGATGCTAATTTGAAGTTGTCAGCCAAAAGGATTGTATGGGGGAAATTTATTAATGCAGGACAGACTTGTGTAGCACCAGATTATATTATGGTACACAAAGAAGTTAAAGATGAGCTTTTAAAATATTTAGTTAATGAGATAGAAACACAATATGGATTAGAATGCATCAGTAATAAAGAATACCCAAGAATAATAAGTGAAAGAGAAGTCTTAAGATTATTAAAATATTTAAAAGAAGGACATATATATTATGGTGGAGATTATAGTATAAATAAAAAATACTTACAACCGACAATAATAACAGAAGTAAATTTAGAAATGCAAATAATGAAAGATGAGATATTTGGTCCAATCCTACCAGTTGTGGTTTACGAGGATATTAAGGAAGCATTAAATTATGTTAAGAACTATGAGAAGCCATTAGCACTATATTATTTTTCTGAGAGTAGTAGAAATATAGAGTATGTTTTAAAGAATAGTACATCTGGTGGAGTAACTATTAATGATACGATAATACATGTTGCAACAAGCAACTTGCCTTTTGGAGGAGTTGGAACTAGTGGTATGGGAGCGTATCATGGTAAGGCCAGTTTTGATACTTTCACACACAAAAAATCGGTTTTAAAAAGGGGAACTTTTATGGAGCTACCTATTAGATATGCTCCATTTAATAATAAATTATCATTATTAAAAAAATTAATGAAGTAGTGGAGGGAATTATGAGAAGATATATAGCTTTTGATATCGGAGGAACAGCAGTAAAACATGGTATTATTACAGCACAGGGAGAAATAATAGAAAAAGATAAGTTTAAGACAGATGTATCAACAGAAGAAGCTTTTGTAGAATCCCTTGTTAAGCAAGTAGAAGAATATAAGAAAAAATATACTGTAGAGGGAATTGCTATTAGTATGCCAGGGTTTATTGATACTTACAATGGAATACCAACTGTATGCTATGCAATTAATTGCTTAGAGGGAAAAAGTATAACTAATATTCTAGAAGAAAAAACAGGATTAAAAACAACGGTTGAAAATGATGGGAATTGTGCAGCTTTAGCAGAAAAATTTAATGGTAATGCAGTAGATTGTAGTGATTTTATTTGCGTAACAGTAGGAACAGGTATTGGTGGAGGAATATATCTAAATAATAAAATTTTAAGAGGTAAATCCTTTAAGGCTGGAGAATTTGGATATATGATTTGTAGAGATTACAATGAGGAAACTAAGTCAACCTCAATTTTAAGTACAAATGCAGCAACACTACCTCTAATTAATCTATATAAAAACTATAAAAACATAGATAGAGAAGTTGAGGGGCAAGAGGTTTTTGAAGAGGCTAAAAATGATGAAAAGCTTCAAGAGATAATCAATGACTGGTTTAAAAGTTTAGCCTTAGGTATATTTAATTTAAGTGCTACATTAAATCCAGAAAAGATTTTAATTGGGGGAGCAATAAGTTTAAGAGCTGATTTTATTGAAAAACTTTTAGAAGCATTAAATAAAATAAATGTTTGGGGTGACGTTGAAGTAGAAATACAACGCTGTAAACATGGAAATGATGCGGGACTTATTGGAGCTGTTTATAATTTTGCAAATATGATATAAGAAAAAAGGTATTGCATATGATTGTATATGCAATACCTTTGACATTTTTAAAGTGCTAAATTCTCTTCTTCTAAAGTATCTTTCTTTTCTTTTACAAAAGATGATTGAAGAGTCTTTGTTATTTGAATAATTAAAGTTGGCATAAATGCTAATAAATAAATATATCCAACTTGTGAACCAGTTAAAGGTGCAATTTCAAATAAACCTTGTAACCCAGGTATAAATAATACTGAATTTAATAAAACTAAACCAGCTATAAATGCATACCAACTGAATTTGTTAGCAAAAACACCAAGTTTGAAGATGTTTTGTCTTCCTCTACAGTTGAATCCATGGAATAATCTAGCTAAACATAAAGTAGAGAATGCCATAGTACTAGCAACTTCTTTATTTGCAACAAGACCTATATGGAAAGCTATTATTGTAAATAAACCAATTATTAAACCTTCAACAATAATCTCAAATGCGAAACTCTTAGTTAAAATAGATTCTTTACTATCTCTTGGCTTATCTTTTAATAAATCTTTACTTGATTTTTCAACACCAATTGCAATAGCAGGTAAACTATCAGTTAATAAATTAATAAATAATAAATGAACTGGTTGGAATGGTACTGGTAAAGCCATTAATGTAGCATAAAGTACAGCTAAAATTCCAGAAGTATTACCAGATAATAAGAATTTAATTGAGTTCTTAATATTTGAGTAAACATTTCTACCATTAGTAACAGATTTAACAATAGTTGCAAAGTTATCATCAGTTAAAATCATAGAAGCTGCATCTTTAGAAACTTCTGTACCTGTGATTCCCATAGCAATACCAATATCAGCTTGTTTTAATGCAGGAGCATCATTAACACCATCACCAGTCATAGCAACAATTTTACTTTTACTTTGCCATGCATTTACTATCCTGATTTTATGTTCAGGTGAAACTCTAGCATAAACAGATATGTGATCTAATCTATTCATAAGTTGCTCATCAGAAAGCTTATCTAATTCTAACCCTTCAAGAGCAGTATCACCTTCTCTAAGGATACCAATTTCCTTTGCAATAGCAGATGCAGTAATTTTGTGGTCACCAGTAATCATAATAGGTTTAATACCAGCCATTATACAATCAGCAACAGCTTGTTTTGATTCTTCTCTTGGTGGATCTATCATTGAAATTAATCCAATAAAAGTATAATTAAACTCATCATCTATAGAAAGTTCTCTATCAGAATCTAATTCTTTATAAGCAAATGCTAAAACTCTTAGTCCGTTTTCAGATAGGTTTCTATTTGTAGAAATAATATTTTCTTTATCTTCTTCAGTTATTTCTCTAACACCAGCAGAAGTTTTAATGTGAGTCATTCTTCCTAAAAGAACATCAAAAGCACCTTTAGTGAACATTAAGTATTTTCCGTTAATGTTATGAAGAGTACTCATAAGCTTTCTGTCAGAATCAAAAGGTATTTCTTTTAATCTAGTTACAGAAGATCTTAAGTCTAATTCACTAATTGAGAATTTATGAGCTAAGTTTACTAATGCAACTTCAGTTGGATCTCCAATTTCTTTTCCATCAATATTAGTAGAATCATTACATAATACTGAACTGTGTAAAAGATATTGTTGTGTTTCATCATTTAAATCTAAATCTTCACCAGAAATTAGCTTGTTATCAACAAATACTTTTTGAGTAGTCATTTTGTTTTGAGTTAATGTACCAGTTTTATCAGAACAAATTATTGATACACAACCAAGTCCTTCAACTGCTTTAAGATTCTTTATAATAGCATTTTCTTTAGCCATTTTTTGAGTTCCTAAAGCTAAAACAATAGTAACGATTGAACTTAAAGCTTCAGGAATAGCAGCAACAGCAAGAGCAACAGCAAACATTAATGAATCCATTATAGGAGTTTGTCTATATACACTTAAACCAAAAACAATTACGCATATTCCTAATATAATCATTGCAAGTTTTTTACTGAAATCATCTAAAGTAATTTGTAATGGAGTCTTCTTTTCTTGAGTATTCTCCATTAGTGTTGCGATTTTACCAAGTTCAGTATTCATACCAGTGTTAGTAACAATAACAGTAGCACGCCCATAAGTAACAAGAGAACTTGAGAATACCATATTCTTTTGATCACCTAAAGCAACTTCATCCTTTTCGATAGCTTCACAGAACTTAGTAACGCTTTCTGATTCACCAGTTAATGCACTTTCGTTTACTTGAAGAGAGAAGTTTTCAATAATTCTTCCATCAGCAACAACTAAATCTCCAGCTTCTAAAATAAGAATATCACCAGGAACGATATCTTTAGAAGCAATCATCATTTTAACACCATTTCTTACAACTTTGGCAGAAGGTGCAGATAAAGCTTTTAAACTATTTAAAGATTGTTCAGCTTTAACATGTTGAATTGTTCCAAGTAATGCATTCATAAGAATAACAGCAAAGATTACAATAGTACTTTCCACATGGCCAGTAGCCATAGAAACAATACCAGCGATAATTAAGATTACAACTAATAAATCTTTAAATTGATCTAAGAATACTACAAAAGTACTTTTCTTTTTCCCCTCATTTAATGCATTCTCTCCATGTTTGTCCAATGATTCTTTTACTCCAGAATCACTAAGACCATTTAAATCTACATTGAAGTACTTTAAAATTTCATCAGTAGATTTGCTAAAAAATTTGTTCATATATATTCCCCTCCATTATAATAAAAAAAAGACCGTTAATATAATTTCATAAAAAATTATATTAAAAGTCTCGTAACCAAATTGGTATATAACACCAGGCGTTAGCCGCGAATGTTGATGTTATATTTATTACTACTCCCTTTTAATAAGTTAGCATTTATTGTTTATACTATTATAATAAACCTTATTTCATAAAAATGTCAATAATAGATTTCAAATGTTACAATTAATTAACAATTTACTATCTCATGATTTTTTTGATTTATATTTTTTATACCCATAATAGAATAAGCCTAATAAAAAAATCACTCCAACTATAGTACTATACTTAGATAGAATATCCCCAATTAGTTCAGTATTTTCTCCAAATGCATACCCTAAGGAAATTAAGAGTGTATTCCAAATAACAATCCCACCTAAAGAATACATCATAAACTGTAAAAAAGACATTCTAACTGACCCTGCTAGTAAAGATACATAGGTTCTTGTTACAGGTAATAACCTTGTAAAAAATACAGATGCTTTACCGTATTTTTTTATGAATTTATTTATATAATTAAAGCTTTTTTGAGAACTTGGAAATTTACGAGTGATTTTTGTTATTATAGTAGACCCACCATAATACCCTAAAGCATAACAAAGTGCAGAACCAGCTAAGCCAGCAATTACACTTACAATAATTGAACCACTTAAAGAAAATGAACCTTTAGAAGTTATAAATCCTACAAAAGGTAAAACAACTTCGCTTGGTAAAGGAAAACAAGCATACTCCAATGCGATGACTGTAAATATTCCTAGATAACCAAAGCTTTCTATTAAACTTATAAACTGATTAACTAAATCCCCTGAAAAATCCATATGTATCCTCCAAAACTTCATTATAAAAATAGTATTTAATAATTTAATAATAATCAAGATATTTAACAAAGATTTAACTTAAAAGCATAATAATATTCATAAATATATATGAGAGGTGATTAAAACTTATTAATATATATTTGATATTATTGACATAAATTAGAGAAAGTATTGGTTATTAAAATTAAAAATATTATAGAATAATATAGTAAAGTAAAATAAAAATATCACAAAGTTAAGCAATTGACATAGAATATACCATAAGCATTACATGGAGTTGAAAGGCGTGATATACGGGCTAATTTTAGCTGGTGGAAAGGGTAGTAGACTTTATCCTCTATCAAGGGCAGAAAACCCTAAGCAGTTCCTGAAAATAATAAATAATAAGAGTTTCTTAAGTAACACTGTAGATAGGATTTTACCTCTTATAAATAAGGATAATATTTATGTAGTGACCAACGAGGATTATCAAGATAAAGTAAGGGAAGAACTAAAAGAAATCAAGGACAGTAATATATTTACAGAGCCTAATAATAAAGAAACAGCAACCTGTATAGCATTATCAGCAATAAAACTTTTAAAGAAAGATGCTAATGCTGTTATGGTAGTTTTACCTTCAGATCACTATATAAAAGCAAATAAATCTTATTTAGAAACTTTAAGTCAAGCTGTAGATATAGCAAATAAAAGAAGATGTATAGTAACCCTTGGTATTGAACCTACTAGGCCAGAAACAGGCTATGGATATATTGAAATGGGTGAGAGAACTAGTGGAAATATTGCCACTTATAAAGTTGCTAGATTTACAGAAAAACCAAACTTAGAGGTGGCAAAAGACTTTCTATTAAAAGGAACTTATTTATGGAATTCAGGAATGTTTGTATTTAGGGCAGATGTTATTTTAAGAGAAATAGAAAAATATATTCCTAAAATGCATAAAAGTATAATGGAAATATATAAGCATATTGATGAAGAGGATGAAGAGAAGGTTATCAGAGAAGAATATTCACGAATAGATGGAATATCTATAGATTTTGGAGTAATGCAAAAAACTCGTAAGGCATATGTAATTAAATGTGACTTTGAATGGGATGATATAGGCAGTTTTACAGCTTTAAGTAGAATATTAGAATATAATCAAAGTAATAGAACTACATCAAATGTTTATTTAGAAGCTTGTGAAAACTGTTCTATGTTTGGTGGTAAAAATTTAATTATAGGCTTAGGAGTAAAAGATATAGTTGTTGTAGATGCCGGAGATGTGATTTTGATTATGGATAAAAATAAAGATCAGGAAATCAAGCACCTATTAAATAATCTAAGTAAAGAAGATGAATATAATAAATATTTGTGAGTTTAATCACACATACTCTAAGTATTGCGTAATGTAATATTAAAGATAACCTTCAAAAGGATTAGCAGTTGCTAGTCCTTTTGAAGTTTATGAATAAATAAATAATAAATCCTAAAAATAATAACAAAGGTTTTAAGGAGGAATATTATATGAAAATTAAAAAAACAATAGCATCATTATGTTTAATACTTGGCACGATAAATACTTTTAATTTTGTAGCTTACACGTTAAAAAATGACAGTCCAATAAACAGGGAAGATATAAAAAGATTTAAATCATAATAAAAATTATGATTAACTAGGAATAATTTAGATAAGTTTAACATAATTATTAATTGTTAAAC
Organism: Clostridium sp.; assembly: GCA_051653165.1. GTDB lineage: Bacteria > Bacillota > Clostridia > Clostridiales > Clostridiaceae > Clostridium. The sequence goes on along the minus strand of JBOFVP010000173.1, from coordinate 3,858 downwards.
TTATCGTTTCAGAATAAAAAAATTTAATACATTTGTTGACAATTACAAGGGACAAACATATAATGATATTAACATATGAACATATACTCATATGTAAAGGGAGGAATTTAAAATGGAAACATGTAATTGTAATATTATACATGAAGATGTAGTTATAAAAGTAAAAGATACATTACCACAAGATGAAACATTATATGAGTTAGCTGAATTTTTTAAGGTTTTTGGTGATTCTACTAGAATCAAAATTATATGTGCTCTTTTTCAAGAGGAGATGTGTGTTTGCGATTTAGCTGCACTATTAGGAGTAAGCCAATCTGCAATATCACACCAACTTAGAACATTAAAAGCAGCAAGGTTAGTTAAATTTAGGAGAGATGGAAAAGTAATTTATTATTCATTAGATGATGATCATATTAAGCATATTTTTGATGAAGGGTTAAAGCATATAAAAGAGTAAGGAGGGAGAGATATTATGAAAATAGAGTTATTGTTAAAAGGATTAACATGTGCAAATTGTGGTGCAAAAATAGAGGATAGAGTTAGTAAATTAGAAGGTGTTAAAGAAAGTATTCTAAATTTTTCTTTATCTAAACTAATCGTTGAGTATGAGGATTGTATTCAAGAAGATATGTTTAATAAAGTTAATGATATTGTGGTAAAGTTAGAGCCACATGTAAAAGTACTTTATTACAGTGATATAAATCGTGGGGATAGAAGAGAAGTATGTACATCAAGTTGTTGTTCAAGTGGGCATTCTCACACTCATGAAGATTCACATAATCACAATCATGATCACAATAAAGCTAATGAAAAGATGAAATCAGATGGAGTAATTAGTGTAGATGATAACATTGGATTAATATGTGGGATAGCACTATATATTGTAGCTTTAATTTTAGGAGAAACTAATCCAGTTACAAATATTATGTTTTTTGCAGCATATATCTTAGTTGGTGGAGGAGTTGTTAAAAAAGCATTCTTAAATATTTTAAGAGGGGAAATATTTGATGAAAACTTCTTGATGACAATAGCAACCTTTGGAGCATTCATGATAGGAGAACATGCAGAGGGTGTAGCTGTAATGATATTTTATGGAATAGGGGAAATGTTCCAAGGATATGCAGTTGATAAATCAAGAAAGTCAATATCTTCTCTAATGAATATTAAGGCAGAATATGCTATAAAGTTAGTAGATGATAAGGAAGTAAGGGTAAAACCAGAACAAGTAAAAGTTGATGACCTAATTATTATAAAGCCAGGAGAAAGAGTTCCTTTAGATGGAATTGTGATTGAAGGAGAAGGAAGTTTAGATACTTCTGCGTTAACAGGAGAATCATTACCAAGAGATATAAAAATAGATGATGAAATATTAGCAGGTAGTATAAACTTAAATTCTGTAATTAAGGTTAAGGTTCTAAAGGAATATGGACAATCTACTGTTGCAAGAATTTTAGAGTTAGTTGAAAATGCGAGTAATAAAAAGGGTAAGACAGAAAAGTTTATAACAAAGTTTGCAAGATATTATACACCAATAGTGGTTGCAGTTGCATTGATTTTAGCAATAATACCACCATTAGTAATAAGTGGACAAACTTTTGAAGTATGGATATATAGAGCACTTGTATTTTTAGTTGTATCATGTCCGTGTGCACTTGTTGTATCTGTACCATTAGGGCTATTTGCAGGTATTGGAGGAGCATCAAAAAAGGGAGTTTTAATTAAGGGTGGAAATTACATTGAAATCCTAAAAGGTGTAGATACTGTTGTTTTTGATAAAACAGGTACTTTAACTCAAGGAGAGTTTGGAGTAGTTAAAATAAATGGAATAGATATGGACAAGGATGAAATATTAAAATATGCAGCCTATGGAGAAAGTTTTTCAAATCATCCAATAGCACAATCAGTTGTTAAAGCCTATGGTAAAAAGATTGAAAAAGATAAGGTTAAAAATTATACAGAAATATCTGGCCATGGAATTAGTGCAACTATTTTAGGTAAGAAAGTATTGCTTGGAAATAATAAGCTTATGGAGAGAGAACAAATTGGATATCAAACTTCATCTACAGTTGGAACAATAATACACATTGCAATTGATGGAGAGTATGAAGGAAATATTGTAATTGCTGATAAAATAAAAGAAACTTCTAAAGATGCAATAGAAGAGCTAAAGAATATTGGTGTTAGCAGAACAATAATGTTAACTGGAGATAATAAGTTAGTTGCAAATGAAGTTGGTAATCATCTCGGTTTAGATGAAGTGTATGGAGAGTTGCTACCAGGTGATAAGGTTGAAAAGATTGAGGAGATAATACAGGGTTCTAAGGGAAAAGTAATTTTTGTTGGTGATGGAATAAATGATGCTCCAGTTTTAGCTAGAGCAGATATTGGAATTGCAATGGGTGGAGTTGGTTCAGATGCTGCAATTGAAGCGGCTGATGTAGTATTAATGAAAGATGATCCACTAGCTGTTGCTACAGCAATAAAAATTGGTAGAAAAACAACCTCAATATTATGGCAAAATATAATTTTTGCATTAGGTATAAAGTTATTAGTTATGGGATTAAGTTCAATTGGGATTGCTAATATGTGGGCAGCAGTTTTTGCAGATGTAGGAGTAACGTTAATTGCAATATTAAACTCTATGAGAGCATTAAGATAAATAAGAGAAAGATGACTTACTTTATGAAGTCATCTTTTTTAATGTGTAATTAATCACTACATAAATGTAGTTTTTTAAATATTATAGGACATATAACAATGCCCCAGAATGTAATGGAAAAATATTTTATAAAATCTATCCATAGTCCTGACAATAATTTTTCGAAGCCAATATATATTATAAGAGCACCAAGTAATCCTATAGCAATTTTTTTTAGATTACTACCTAATGAAGAGTTAGGTGTGAACTTAATATATTTTTTCTCAATTATATATCCAATACAAAAAGCAGTAAATGCTCCTAATGCTTTATACAAATCATTGGAAGGGAAAAATAGTCCTAAAATCATAAATGGTATAAATGATAATAATATATAGCGAGGTTTTTTATGTTCAAAGTAATCAAATAGTCTATTTGATACAAGTACAGATAAAATTCCAAGTATAGTTCCGAAAATAACATCTATTGGCCAATGAACTCCGAAATACAATCTAGATATGGGAACTAAAATCATCATTATAATTCCAAAGCACCAAAATCCCTTGCTTTTAAGTATACCCATTAATAAGGTAAAGGTTGTTGAATTTCCTTGGGAATGACCAGAGGGAAAAGAGTACCCAGTAGCAGTTGAAACTTGTGAAGAGTTTATTCCAGGAGTTCCAATTGGTCTAGGGGCTTTTACTATTATTTTAATTATGTTATTAAGTGAAAATGAAAAAATAACACCATACATAAATCTGTAACCAGTTTTTTTATTTCCGCACCAAAATAGTATTATACCAACAAAAATACCAAGGGTTTGAGCACCTAAATTTGTTATTATGCTAAAAAATACATCCAAAAATGGATTAGCCAAGCTTTGAAGAAATATAATTATATCCATTAAAACACCTTCTTAAAAATTATTATTTGTATATGTAAAGGTATAAAGTATATATAACTTTATATATCTTATAATTTTAATATTTTGTTCAAAAAAAAACAATAAAAATTGCCATTAATTTTCATTGACATATATAATAGCCTAACGTATAATAGTCAAAGTTAGGAATACTTTCAGGCATAAGGGAGTAGCATGCAGGGTTCGCCCTGTGGCAGAGTGTACATATTGGTGAAGAAATTCACCACGTTCTGTCTTAAATTGTGAGACTTATGTATAACCAGGGGTTGCGGTTATACATAAGTCTCACTTTTTTATT
>JBOFVP010000172.1:0-96691 GCA_051653165.1 Clostridium sp. | reverse complement strand
TTGTATCTACAACTATTAATACTGTTAATCTTAGTAATTTTATTAAAATGGTAGATTTAAACTATGCAACGCCTAATCAAACTTTAACTTATACTATTACTGTTTCTAATACTGGTACTACTGATGCCTTTAATGCTTTTTTCTATGATACTATCCCTAATGGCACGGTTTTTATTCCTAATAGTTTATATGTTGATAATATTTTATATAGTGGTAATCCTGAGTTTGGCGTTAATGTTGGTACTATTGCTAGTGGGGCTGTAAAAACTATTCTATTTTCTGTAAAGATTCTTTAATTAAATTTAGAATAAAATAAAATGAGCTAAGCAATTTATTTACTTAGCTCATTTTTATAATTACTTCTTACTTAACTTAACAACCGTCTCTCCATGAGGAGTATTAGGGAACATATCCTTTACCCTAGTTCTCTCAACAACATACCCCGCCTCAACAAGCACAGATAAATCATTAACCAAACTCTTAGGATTACAAGACACATAAATAATTTCCTTAGCATCAAACTTAATAACATAATCCAACGCCTTAGGATGAACCCCACTTCTAGGAGGATCAAGAATAATAATATCCGGCACATCAGTTACAGACTTAATAATCTCCGCAACATCCCCAGCCTTAAATTCACAATTACTAAGCCCATTAAGCTTAGCATTCTCCTTAGCAGCCTCAACTGCCTCCTCAATAAGCTCAATCCCAACAACCTTACTAGCATTAGGCGCAACAATCTGACCAATAGTTCCAGTACCACAATACAAATCAAAAACTACCTTATTATCAGCATTACCCATATACTCCCTAACAATAGAGTATAAGCTTTCAGCACCCTTAGTATTAGTTTGGAAGAAAGAAAACGGAGAAATCTTAAACTTAAGACCTAAAAGACTCTCAGTAATAAAATCCTTCCCATATAGTAAATTAACCTTCTCAGGAATTACAGCATCAGAAAAAGAATTATTCTCAGTATGTAGCACAGAAATAAGCTCACCATTATAATCCTTAGACTTTAAAAGCTCAACCCACTCAGTTAAATCAAACTCAACCTGAGTCGTAGTAACTAAATTAACCATTAACTCCCCAGTGTTTTCAGCCCTTCTAATAACAAGATGTCTTAAAAAACCATCCCTCTTCATAACTCTATAATAAGGAAGCCCCTTATCCTTAAAGTAATCAACAGTAGTCTTTAAAACAGTCCTAAAATCTTCATCAATAATCTTACACTCATCAACAGTGATAATTCCAAAAGCTTGGTTCTTCATATGCATACCAAGACAAAGTTCTCCACCTTTTCTCTCATCACCAAAGGTAAACTCCATCTTATTTCTATATTCCCATTGCTTAGGACTTCCAGTAACCCCTTCAAAAACGCCAGTAGTAACATGGGCATCTCTAAAAAGCTCACAAACCTCATCACCTAAAAACTCCAACTGCTTTTCATAAGTTAAAGTTTGTGATGTACATCCACCACACACGCCAAAATGAGGACAAATTGCATCTACCTCATATTCAGCTCTCTCATCAACAGATAAAAGCTTAACCTCTGCATAATCAGCCTTCTTCTTCTTAACTCTACCAGTTACAGTTTGCCCAGGAAAAGCCCCCTTAACATAAATGGTTCTTTCCCCTTCCTTTCCAACTCCAACAGATGGAAATTCCGTTCTTTCTATTTTAACCTTTAATTCACTATTTTTTCTCATCATATGCTCCTACGATTAAATTATATTCATTATTCTTTTTCCTAAGCTTCTTCCACCCTTTAATCTAGATACCAATGGAAGATATAGAGAGTTTGCTACAAAATACATTATTAATAGCATCTGCACAAGGTAGTCACTCTTAACCTTAAACCCTATAATTCTAATAATTAAGTCAAAAGCTACAAGTAATAAAGCTCCACAACCTAAAACAACAGCCTGATCTAATGCAGCAGCAGCTATCTTGTGAAGTAAATTTCCTTCCTCAAGCTCAATAACAATCTTTTCCTCTTCAATACCATCTAATTGAAGTTCTTCTTCAACTACATCCTCTTCTAAAACTGATTCTTCATTAATTAATTCCTCTTCTATAATTAAATCTTCCTTATTTTCCTTTTCGTTCAAAACCAATTCCTCCACTCATTTTATTATTCCACATTTGTAGGATTTTCTTGCTTAGCCTTAATAAAATCAAACTTCTTAGTTTCAAGTCTATAAACAATACAATCCTTACTTACAGTGAATTCTTCATAAAGCCCTTCAACATTAGACTCAATAACCCCTTCACCTTTTTCACTCTTTAAAATTTCAATAATTTGTTTATTAACTTCATCATATTTTCTATTTTCAACTCCAGTAAAAATAGATGAATACTTAGCTATTGAAGTATCTTCAAATTTAAACTTGCCATCCTTTATTGCATTCTCACCATCAAAGTTTAAACTAACCTTTAATTGTATTTGACCTGCATCAAGCTTTTCTCCATAAGTCTTAAATCCAAAATAAAAACTCTCAAGCTTGTTTTTATCTGGCTTTTCATTATCTAAATAAATATATTTTTCATTTTCTGTTAATCCTTCAACATCCTTAGCAACTTCTTTTTTATCGTATTTTAATCCGTATACCTTAGTTTGGTCTTCCATTTTCTTATATAACTCATTAAACTTACCTTCAGCAATTTCATAAGTCATATTTTCAGCCCAACTTCCTGATAGTGCTTCATATTTATCTTCAAATGTTATTTTTCTTACATTATTTTGTGCCTTTTCCTTATCATCCTTACCACATCCAACTATAGTAACCGTCATACCAACTGCTAATAAAAGCGCAATAATTTTCTTTGACATAGTGCTACCTCCAACGTACTCTTTATATAATTAATTATGTTAAATTCAAACTTTACGTCTTAATTTGTAATTTTTTGTTTTCTATCTATTATAACATTTCTATTAACACTTTTAAACCATTAATTAAGTATACGTTTATTTTCAACCCTAGTAGTCAAGCCACATTCATCCATTTTTTCTAGCAAACTCAAGGTTATATCCCTATTTTTACCTATTAGATCTCTTGCATTTGCAAGGGTTATAGAACCATTTTTCTTAATATATTCAATAACAGTTCTAATTAATTCATTATAGTTATTACTCTCAAAAAACTTCTCTTCATCTAACTCCACAATAAGACCCTTGTTCATCATATGTTTTATTAAGTCAGAAAATTCACCACCCTTAAAATTGTATTTTTTAGAAAGCTCTAATAATTCCCTTTTATTATACTCTTCTTTACTTAATTTAAATAATGCTTCTTTTATAAAATTCTCCTGATACCTTTTTAACACAACATTGTGTCCTTTTAGTGACACCAATCCATCTTTAATAAAAAATTCATTACTTTTACTTAAGAAGTCATTTAACCACTTAACTTTAAAGGAATCATTAAAAACCTGTTTTCTTAACTCTTCTATTAAGACTCCTTCTCTTAAATTATTCTTCTTAAAGTATTCTTGAAGCCATATTTTCATCTTATTTTGTTGATACTTTAAACTCTCCTTTGAGAAAAGCACATCACCAATTAAAATTAGTTCTTCATTTAGATTAACTTCTTCTTTATTAATCCAAATCTCACTTTTAAATCTATTTTCAAGCTCTCTTCCTTCTTCAATATTCCATAGTCTTTCTAAATCCTCTTTTCCATATTTCTTTTTAGGATTTTCTATTATATTAAGAATCCTTCCTCCACCTATATTTTCAAGGGGAGAATATGTCCTCATATAAAATCTATCAAAGGGTTCAACGTAACATTCTTCTTCCAAATTTAATCTAATATAATTTTTTTCATTGCAAATCTTCTTAACTCGTGCAAGAACCTCAAAGGTTCCAATATATAATCTAATTCTTTCCCCATTTTTTATCTCTCTATTTAAAACAACATCCTCAAGCTTACCTTCTAAATATCTACTTCCATTAAGAGAATAGTTAGTTAAGGCAAATCCTCTTTTTATATCATTTTTAGAAACCCCACTAAGGTTTAAGGCAACCCTTTCCCCTGTTTCTGAAGCCACTTTCTCAATACCGTGGTTCTCTATTTTTTTAACTGTTCCACCTTTAGAGATGTTTGGAATAAAAATCTCATCATTAACTGTTAGATTGCCACTACAAACTGTTCCAGTCACAATAGTTCCAAGCCCTTTCAAAGAAAATACCCTATCTATATACATTCTAAACTTAGAATTATTATTCCTCTCCCTCTCCTCAAGGGTATTATAGATTTCATTTTTTAATTCATCTATTCCCTCATTAGTTTTACAAGAGGTTACAATCACCTTAGAATTTTCTAAAAAACTTCCTTTAAATTCCTCTTTAATGTCTTCTTTAATAATCTCAATAACATCTTTACTAGCCTTATCACCTTTAGTTAAAACAATAATTCCTGAATTAATTCCAAGCCCCTTTAATATTTGAAAATGCTCAATAGTTTGGGGCATTATTCCATCATCACAGGAAATAACAAGTAACACCACTCCAATTGATGTTGCTCCTGATATCATGGTTTTTATAAATTTCTCATGTCCTGGAACGTCAATAATTGATGCTTTTTTATCCTTTAATGTTATTTGAGTAAATCCAAGCTCTATGGATATTCCTCTTTCCTTTTCTTCCTTTAATCTATCTGTATCATCACCTGTTAAAGCTTTTATTAATGTGGTTTTTCCATGATCTATATGCCCTGCTGTTCCTATAATTAAGTTGCTCATTTTATACCTTCTAATGCTTTAATTATTATTTCTATGTCCTCATCTAACAAGCATCTTCCATCAATTATAACTTTTTTATTGTTAATCCTTGAGATTATAGGTGGATTATTGTTTCTTAATATTTTCTCTATTTCATTCTCACTTAAATTCTTATGAGAAATTTCAGCTACCCAAGTTTTTAGCTTTTCAGTAGGTAAGGCGCCTCCACCAACATAGCTAATATCTTCTTTAATTTCTACCCCTTCACAAATTAATTTAGAAACTCTATTTTTTATTTCATTAATAGGTTGATTAATCATTTTTAGGGTTTTAATATTTTCTCCATTGTTTAGGATGTATTCATCTAATGTACCTTCTAAAGCTGCTATGGTAAATTTATCAACTCTTAATGCCCTTAATAATGGATTTTTCTTCATTTTATCTATATACTTCTTTTTACCAATTATTATTCCACATTGAGGGCCACCTAATAATTTATCCCCACTGAATGTTATAATATCCACACCCTTTTTCATCTTATGAATAATGCTCTCTTCCTTTATTTCTCCTATGTTTAATGGATTTAGTAGTCCACTTCCAAGGTCTTCAATTAGTGGAATATCAAACTTTTTGCACACACCCTCTAATTCTTCTGTGGATACTTCTTTTACAAAGCCCATAATTTTATAGTTAGATGTATGAACCTTTAATACTCCACCTGTCCCCTCTCCAATGACATTTTCATAATCTCTTAAATGGGTTCTATTTGTTGTTCCTACCTCCTTTAACATACATCCACTAAGCTCCATTATTTCAGGAACTCTAAAGGAGCCACCAATTTCAACTAGTTCTCCTCTAGATATAACAACCTCTTTTCCCATACAAAGGGTACTTAAAACAAGTAATACCCCTGCTGCATTGTTGTTAACAATTAGTGCCTCTTCTGCATTTGTAACATATTTTAATTTATTTATAAGCCCTTCAGCTCGACTTCCTCTTTTCCCTTCCTCTAGGTTGTATTCTAAATTTGAATATCCCCTTGCCACTTCAATTAACTTTTTAATCCCTCTTTCACAGATTAAACTTCTTCCAAGGTTTGTGTGTATAACAATTCCTGTGGCATTTATAACTCTTTTAAGTTCTTTTTTATTGTCTATTTCAAGTAGCTTTATTGTATTTTTAATAACCTCTTCATTAAAAGAAAATGGAGAAGATTTTTCTTCCCCACTTAATATGCTTTCTCTTAATTTGTTTATGGAGGTTCTTATTTTATTAACAACAACATCTCTTGAAGACTTAATTATTTCTTCTTTAATTCTGCTATCTTCTAAAATTTTATCCACCTTTGGTAGACTTCTTAACCTATCCATTTTTTCTCCTTATACTACTTCAATGTAATATTTTGTTTTTGGATTTACTTTACCAATAAACCAAGCTTCAATATTTTTTTCTCTAAATTCTTTAAGGATTTTTTCTCCTTCTGTTTTAGAGCATGTAAATAGTAATCCTCCTGAGGTTTGTGGGTCAAAGATTATATCTTCTAGCCATCCTTCAACATTTGTAAGGTTATATTTTTCTTTTATATAATCCTTATTTGTATAGGCTCCTCCTGGCACTATTCCCATTTTTGCATATTCTTTTGCTTCACTTATATATGGAATTAAGTCCTTATATAGTTCTATTGATTTGTTTGACCCTTCTGCCATTTCATAAAGGTGTCCCATTAAGCCAAAGCCTGTTATATCTGTGCAGGCTGTAATTTTGTGCTTTACTATTATTTCACATGCATATTTGTTTAGAAGCTTCATGTATTCTATACTTTTTGTTACTGCTTCTTTTGATGCTAGTTCTGCTTTGGTTGCTGTGTTTATAATCCCCACTCCTAATGGTTTTGTTAAGATTACAATATCATCATCTTGACACCCACAATTTTTTAGAATTTTATCTGGATGTACTGTTCCTGAAACTGATAGTCCATACTTTGGTTCATTGTCTTGAACTGAGTGCCCACCAACAATAACTGCGCCTGCTTCTAACACTTTGTCTGCTCCACCTTTTAAGATTTCTCCTAATATAGAGTAATCTAAGCATGATGGGAAACAAACTATGTTTAATGCAACTGTTGGAACTCCTCCCATGGAGTATATGTCACTTAATGAGTTTGCTGCTGCAATTTGTCCAAAGGTATATGGATCATCTACAATTGGTGTAAAAAAGTCCAAGGTTTGGATTAATGCTATGTCATCACTTAATTTATAAACTGCACCATCGTCTGATGTATCTATTCCTACTAGTAAGTTTTCATCCTTCATTTTTGGTAATGAGGATAATATTTCTGAAAGAGCGCCCGGCCCTATTTTAGCTGCTCAGCCACCGGTTTTCGTAAATTGTGTTAACTTTACCATTACTCTTCCTCCTGTATTTTTATGATACTTATATTTTACCGTATTATGCTAAAAAATAAAATATCTATATGTAATTTCTGATTTCTTCTACACGTACATCAGTATCTTTTATTTCAATTTGTATTTCTTCTTCTCTAGTTATAGTAACAAAAAATCCTATGGACATTATTATAAGCATAACTACAATATATGCTGTAATTAAATTATCCTTATTTATCACTAAATTCACTCCCTTTCTACTAAATTATTGACAGTATTTACATAAATAAAACAAATAATTATAGTAATATACACTTTTTTTTGGTAAAATAGGTTTGTTATTTTATATTTTTACATAATGGAGATTATTTTTATGAAAATTATTAAAAAATCCTTGATATTTATTACACTATTATCAATGGTATCTTTATTTATACCACATATATATTCATTTGCATCATCAACACCTCCTGAAATTAATGCTGAGGGAGCTATGTTAATTGATGCTGAAACAAACCAAATTTTATATTCTAAAAATGGTGATACTCAGTTTTATCCTGCTTCAACTACTAAGGTTTTAACAGCTATTGTAGTATTAGAGAAAACTAAACTAACGGATAAGGTTACAATTGGAAAAAATCCTCCCAATGCTGAAGGAACATCAATTGGTATTAGAAAAGATGAGATTTATACTATTGAGGACTTATTACAAGGACTTTTGCTTATGTCAGGTAACGACTGTGCCACTGCCCTTGCAGAACATGTTTCTGGTTCTACTGAAGAGTTTGCCAAGGTAATGAATGAAAAGGCTAAGTCCATTGGTGCAAAAAATTCTAATTTTAAAAACCCTAGTGGTTTACCAGACCCTGAACATTTAACCACTCCTTATGATTTAGCTTTAATTATGAAGGAAGCTTTAAAATTTCCTGATTTTATTAGAATTTCTAGGATAAATACAAATAAGCTACCTCCAAGTAATCTTGATGGTAATCAGTTATGGCTCTCTAACCATAATTATTTAATTAATAAAAATTCTAAATACTTTTATCCTAATGCTTTAACAGGAAAAAGTGGTTATACTATTGAGGCTAAACATACCTTTGCTATAGCTGCTGAAAAGGATGGCAGAAAACTTGTTGCTAGTTTTATTAAAGCTTCTGATAAGAATCAAAATTACCTTGATATGGCTAACTTATTTGAATATGGTTTTAATAACTTTACTCAAACTAAGCTTTATTCTAAAGGAGAAGTTATTGATACTATTAAGGTTGAAGAAGATTTTGAAGTTCCTTTGGTTGCCTCTAATGATTTTTATTATACATATGAAAACTCAAAAGGTAATATATCAAAAAAACTTGATTTCACTGCTCCTGATTTATTAAGAAAAACTGTTAAAAAGGGCGAAGTTCTTGCCTCTGCTAAGGTTTTAGTTAATAATAAAGATGTTGGAACTTTAAAGCTAGAAAGCAATGTTGATAGAGTTTTTGATAGTACTTTAGGGCTAAAGTATTCTCTTTTAGATAATAAATTTATTTTAGGCTTCTTAATTTTATTTGTTTTATTCTTAAGTTTACTTTTCATTAGAATGAGAAATATAAGAAAAAGAAAACAAGCTATTAGAAATAAATATAAAAAATATATTAAAAGAAACTAAAGTAAAGGCATTATAATCTTTCGGGATTATAATGCCTTTACTTTAGTTTCTATACTTTTCTATTAAATCTACCATATCCTTTGGCAAGTCTGCTCTTAGTTCTAATGGCTTTTTAGTTTTTGGTGACTCAAAGTTTAAACCATATGCATGTAGTGCTTGACGGTCTATTAAGTGCTTTTCTTCGTCTCCATTTCCATATAGGAAGTCTCCTATTATTGGATGACCTAAATGTGCCATGTGTACTCTTATTTGATGGGTTCTTCCTGTTTCTAATAAACATTCAACTAGATCCATATTATTGAAGCTTTCAACCACTTTATAGTGTGTTATGCTTCTTTGCCCTCTTTTATCTACTATTCTCTTTATTCCTGCTAGTTCTCCCTCTTCTGGTCTATATATTGGAGCATCTACAGTTCCTTCTTTTACCTCAAGATTTCCATGAACTAGTGCTAGGTATCTTTTTTCCACTCTATTTTCTTGCATTTCTTTTGATAGGTACATATGGGCAAATTGATTTTTTGCTATTATAATTAACCCTGATGTGTTCATATCTAATCTGCTTACTAATCTTACTATACAATTTTGTGATGATTCTTTAAAATAATACATTATTCCGTTTGCTAGAGTTCCACTTTGGTAACTCTTTGTTGGATGTACTACCATATAAGGGGCTTTGTTTAAAACTAATATTTCATCATCTTCATATACGATGTTTATATCCATTTTTTCTGGAGCTATATCTTGGGTTTCTTTTCTTGAGAGATTAACTTGTATTTCATCTCCCTCCTTAACCGCAAAATCCATTTTAACGGCATTTCCATTTACTAAAATTCTCTTTTCAATGGATGCTCCTCTAATTAATCTTGTAGAAAGACTTAATTCTTCTTTTAAATATGCTCTTATTTTAAATCCATCATATTTATTTTCTACTTTAGCTTTTAAAATGCTCATTAAAATTCCTCCGTGTTCTAGTTGTGTAACCTAATCAAAGTTTTTCTTTGCATCCTTTCCTAGTATGACTATAACATCATAAGTGTCATGTCCTAGCTTAGAATCCTTATTTTCAAACTTTTTAATATAAGTAAAGTCACCTTTTATCATATTTTTTATATTTTCATCGTTAACCATTATAACGCTTTTATCCCTAAGTTCTATATTACCTACATCTATTTTTTCATATCCTAGATTTTTAAAATCAAGTTCATAAGATGCTGCTAATCCACTTATTTTAGTTGCATTTAATATCATTATGCTAACATTATCTTTTTTAATATCTGTTAATGCGCTTCCTGGATTTTTTAATGCATTTAATATATCAATATTTGCTTTCTTATCAAATATCAAATAATCTTGTCTATCTATTTTTCTTGGGTCCCCTTGTAAAGTTACCATATTAACATCGCTAACTTCAAGCCTTGTTAAATCAAATGCCATACTTAACAATTTTGATGTTGGTATGTTTGTTTCTATATTATTTCCTACTGCTTTTAAAACACTGTTCATCTTAAAAATCATTGTTGGTGTTGCACATTTTTCAATTACTTTAGATATAAATAACTGTTGGTTTTTGATTCTATCTAAATCTCCATTTGCAAAACCTGTACCATCATTATTTTTTCTCCATCTAAAAAATTCTTCTGCTTCTTTTCCGTTTAATTCTTTAGTTTCTCCACCTTTAAAGTTTATATGTAGGTTTTGTGAATCATCATCATAGTACATGTCTCTTTCGATGTACATCTCAATTCCACCTATGGCATCTATAAAATCTCTAAAAGCTTGGTAATCTATTTTTACCATATAGTTTATTTTTGTTCCTATTAGGCTTTCTACCTGCTCTTTTATATATTTTTCTCCTCCAATTGTAAAGGCTGAATTGATTTTTGCATTGTTTCCATTTGGAGTTTTTATTAGCATATCTCTAGGAATTGAAACTAAGTTTGCTTTTTTAGTTTTTGGATGGTAGTTAAATACCATTATTGTATCTGTTCTTTTTATGTCTTTGTTTTCAACATTATTTACATCCCCTATATCCATTCCAAGCATAAGAACATTATAGGATTCATTACCCCCTACTTCTAGTGGAGCAATCATATCGTTGCTATTAATTTTGGATAAAAATGATATTATATTAAATCCAACTATAAGAAAAACTACTGCTAATAAGCATATAAAAACTGTTAAACTTCTTTTTATTATTTTTCCCCATGATGGTTTTGTTTTTTGCTTTCTTGGCTTAATTTTCTTAGGAATTACTACTTCTTGTTCTTCTTCATAATAGTAGTCATCTTCAGAGTTGTTTCTTTGCATTTCTGCCATTCTAATTCTTCTTAACTCTTCCTCTTCTGGTGTTAACTCTCTTTGCCTTTTTCGTTTCTTAAATTCCTCAAAGCCTTTAGTTGGTTTACTTTCTCTTCTTCCATCTCTTGTCATAACCCCACCAACTCCCCTAAGATTTCTTATTAATAATTAAATAATTTCTTGCTTTAATTGTATTTATATCTATAGGTAATTTATTCTTCATTAAAAATTTAATTGTATGATTTAAACCATCTAATACTCCTTGGTCTAGGTTTTCAAGGGTTGATTTTCTAATTTCTTCTACACCCTGATACACTCTTGATGGCTCTATCATATCTGCAATGTATACTATTTTTTCTAATGTTGTCATTGCTTCTTTCCCTGTAGTATGCCATCTTGTTGCATCTAATATTTCTTCATCCTCAATTTCAAACTTCTTTTTAGTTTCTATTGGAGCTATAATGCTATGCCATAGCTGTGGTGAAGCTTCTTCATCATATGTAAGTTTTATATTATTTTCTAATATTATATCTTTTAATTCTTCATTACTTAAATTTTTTGCAATATCATGACATAGTGCTGCTAGTTCTGCCTTTTCTTCACTTATTCCATTCAATTGTGCTAGCTTTTTTGATATTGATACAACTCCTAGTACATGCATATATCTTGATGGCTTCAAGTTCTCTTTTAAGTATGCATATATTTCGTTCATAGATTTCATTTAGCTTCCCCCTTTTTATATAAATTGTATTCTTTTATTAATTCTAATACTTTAGAATCTAAAAAGAAATCTACCCTTTTCCCATTTGATATTCTTTTTCTTATTTCTGTGGAGGATATGTCTAGATCTCTAATTGGAAGTACTATTACTTCTCCCCCATAGGTTTCTTCAACAGCAATTTTTTGGTTGTTTAAATCTTCTAATGTGTATCCAGGTCTTGTGAATACAACTAGTTTACTTAGGGAAAATATTTTATGAACTTCTCTCCATTTGTGTAGGTCCATTAAACAATCTCCACCTGTTATAAAATAAAGCTCCACATTTGGCTCTTTTAAATATTGTAGAGTTTCATATGTGTAGCTATATCCTTCTTTTTTTGATTCATAGTCTGACACCTCAAAGTTTTCATACCCCTCTATTGCTCTTTTAACCATATTATACCTTAAGGAAGCCTTTGTTACCTCTTTTTCAGTTTTGTGAGGTGGGCTTCCTGTTGGCATAAATATAATTTTGTCTAAACCTAAAAGTTCTTTTGCCTCATAGGCTATGTAAACATGAGCAAGGTGTATTGGGTCAAAGGTGCCACCCATTACACCGTACTTCTTCATTTTTATTTCTTCTTTGCTTTTGATAATTCTATTTTTGGCTTCTTTGTTGATTGTTTAAATAGAACTAATTTGCTTCCTATTGCTTGAACTCCGTCACAACCAATTTCTTCACAAATTATATCTGAAGCTTCTCTTGCTGTTAATCCACTGTTTTCTAAAACCTTAATTTTAATAAGCTCTCTTGCTTCTAATGCCTCTTCTACTTGCTTTAAGAATGCGTCCTCTACACCATTTTTTCCAACTTGGAATATTGGGTCCATTGTGTTAGCTAAGCTTCTTAAATATGCTCTTTCTTTACTTGTAAGCATTGTTTTCCTCCTATAATAAGTATTCGAATTCAAAGTCATTAAGTCTAACCATATCGCCATCCTCAATGCCCATTTCTCTTATTTCATCTAATATTCCCTTGTTCTTTAATACTTTATGGAAATATCTTAATGAGTCTGCATCATGTATATTTACTGCACTTAATAATCTATCAACGAATGTTCCTTCAATAACATAAACCTTACATTCTTCGCCTTCTTCGATATTAATTGTGTAAGTAAATCTCTTTTCTTCTCTGATGTATCTTTCGTCTTCTGAAATTTCTAAATCTGTTATTGGAATTTCCTTTAACATTCTAGCTGCTTCTCTAATTACTTGATCTACACCATCTCTTGTTGCTGCTGACATTTTGAATACTTTATCATATCCAAGCTCATTAACTTTCTTCTTGAAATCTTCAAAAACGCTTTCGTCAAATAAGATATCAGTTTTGTTTGCAACTACTATTTGTGGTCTATCTGTAAGCTTTATTGCATACTTCTTTAGTTCTTCGTTGATTTTTAAGAAGTCTTCAAATGGTTCTCTTCCTTCAATTCCTGAAATATCAACTACGTGAACTAAAAGTCTTGTTCTTTCTATATGTCTTAAGAATTCTAATCCTAATCCAACTCCATCAGCAGCACCTTCGATTATCCCAGGGATATCTGCCATTACAAATGGTTCTATTCCGTCAACTGCTACAACTCCTAGGTTTGGTTTTAATGTTGTAAAGTGGTAGTTAGCTATCTTTGGTTTTGCTTTTGTTGTCATTGATAAGAATGTTGACTTACCAACGTTAGGGAACCCTAATAATCCAACGTCTGCTAATAATTTTAATTCAAGCACTAAGTTCATTTCTTCTCCAGGCATTCCTGGTTCTGCGAAGTGTGGCGCCTGTCTTGTTGGTGTACAGAACTTTACGTTACCTTTTCCACCTTTTCCTCCACTTAGAAGAACATAAACGTCATCCTTGTGTGAAAGGTCAGCTACGATTTTGTTTGATTCTGCTTCTCTTATAATAGTTCCCATTGGAACTGTTATGTAAAGATCTTCTCCATCTTTTCCATAGCATTTTGATGTTCCTCCATTAGTTCCATCTTCTGCTACGTACTTTCTTTTATATTTGAAGTCTAAAAGTGTTGTTACTCCAGTATCTACTCTAAAGATAACATTTCCACCTTTTCCTCCATCTCCACCATCTGGTCCACCAAGTGGTACATATTTTTCTCTTCTAAAAGATACGCATCCATCTCCGCCTTTACCTGATCTGGCATAAATTTTGGCCTTATCTATAAACATAAAATCACCTGTCTTTCTTGATTAATTTATTATATCATATATAATTGTTTCCATATATTAAAGAAATATTAAGATTTTCTGTAATTTCTTTGATATTTACATGAATTTGTCATATACATTAAAAAGCACCCTATAAGGGTGCTTAATAAAAAACAATATATTATTCAGCTATTGCTTCAACATTTACTGGGTAAACGCTAACTTTTTTCTTATCTCTACCCATTCTTTCGAACTTAACAACACCATCAATCTTAGCGAATAATGTGTCATCACTTCCCTTTCCAACGTTGTTTCCAGGGTGGATCTTAGTTCCTCTTTGTCTAACTAATATGTTTCCAGCTAAAACGAATTCACCGTCTGCTGATTTAACTCCTAGTCTCTTTGATTCAGAATCTCTTCCGTTCTTTGAGCTACCTACCCCTTTTTTGTGGGCAAATAATTGAAGGTTCATAATTAGCATATCGTTACACCTCCTCTTTTATAAATTTTATATATTCTTCTCGTCTATTAATTCCTAATAAGTTATCTAAGCTTAAAATAGTACTTTCTAAGCTCTTCTCAAAAGTTTTTAATAAAACCTGTGAGCTCGCTAGTTCTTCTTGAGATAAATCTCTTAAGTCTAGCTTTAAATAACCATCCATCATTTCATAGCTTACATTTAGATTTAATACTTCGTCTAAGCCTATAATTACGCTTTGAGATAATACTGAAACTGTGTTACAGATCATATCAAATGTTTCACCAACTAATATTTCATCATTTCTGAAGTCTCTATCACCTGGCATTGCGTGATTATTTATGATGAATCCTAAAATCTCGTTATTTTTTGATTGAATCTCTACTCTAATCATAGAATTAAGCTTCGATCTTTTCTACAACGATCTTAGTGTAAGGTTGTCTATGTCCAGCTTTCTTTCTGTAATCTTTCTTTCTCTTATACTTGAATACAGTTACTTTCTTAGCTTTACCTTGTGATAAAACCTTAGCTACAACTTTAGCACCCTCAACAACTGGAGTTCCAACTTTTAAAGTTTCTCCTCCTACAGCTAAAACTTCAGTTAATTCAACTGTTGCTTCAACTTCAGCATCAAGTTTTTCAACGAATAATACGTCTCCCTCTTGAACTCTGTATTGCTTTCCACCTGTCTTTACTACTGCGTACATTAAATACACCTCCTCATAACGGTCTCGCCACTACGGGTACAAAACTCTAAGTTTTGTTTAAATTAAAACCCAATCGCGTGCGGTCTAACAATAGATAGTCTAACACATCATATTAATATTGTAAAGAAAATTTTTATTCTATAAAATATTTTTCTTCTTTTTTTTTATGAATATGTACACCATTCTCTTATTTGTTAATATTCCCTAATTTAAAGATTTTAAACCATTTTTTTAAAGGATAATCTATTTAATAAGATTACCCTTTAAAAATTTATTTTTTGGAAATTTTTATATTCTTAGGATCTACTGCAAAAATAAATACTCCAAGTACTATTACACATCCCCAAATTGCTAATTGCATTGTTATTTTATCACCAAATAATATTGCTGAAAATATTATTGACCATAGGCATGCTGTACTATTTAATGCTGTTCCCATTGCTGCTCCAATTAAATCAACTGCTTTATACCATGCTAAATATGTTATTGCTCCTAATATTGCTATTCCTGCATATTTGTATACTAATCCTGTTGATACAATTTCTTTTGCAACTCCATATCCTCCAATTAGCGGTACAACTATTAGGGCATATGATGCTAATGATGTTAAGTATCTAACCCATAAAAATTGTTGCGGTGTTGCTTCTATATGTTCTTCATTTTTTATTTTTCTCATTGCAAAGGCAACTATAACTCCTTCTAAGGCCCACCCTGCTACTGCAACTAATGCAAACATTACTCCTTTAAAGAAGGTGCTTGGTACATCTGCTGATGGATTAAATCCTAACATGAAAGAACCAAATAAACTCACTGTTATTCCTATAATTGCTCTTAATGATAGTTTTTCTTTTAATATAAAATATGATAATATCGCTCCAACTCCTGGATAAATAACTGAAATACTTGATGCATATGGTGCTCCACAATATTTTATTGCTAATAGGTATGCACTCATTCCAATTGGTGCTCCTGCTATTGCTGCTAACATTGTAACCATACCTTTTTTTGTTTTAAGCAGCTTAAATGCCCCTGTTATTTGTCCTAAAAATATTAAGGCTATTGTTATCCACATAAAACTAAATCCATCATGAAATAAAGCTGTGACTAGTGGAGATAGCTCAAAGCTTTTAAATATTTCACTTGCTCCAACTCTACCCATAAGAACTCCATCAAGCCCCCAGGCTACTCCAACGATAATACCCATCATGATTCCAAATAAAAACTTATTATTATTTTTACTCATAATATCTTATCTCCTCATTTGTTTCATATTTTCTTTATTATTATTCCCTAATTTTTTTTTATAAAAACAAGGAACCTATTTCCATAAGCTCCTTATTTATTATTCTATTATAATTTTAAATTCTTCTATGCTTTCCTTTTGTGAGTTAAAGATTAATGGTTCTATTTTATATCCTTCTATGCCTTGCATGAAGTTTAAGTATATTTCCTTATTTAATCCATTAATATTAGTTAAAAAATTAAATAAATCTCCCTTAACCATTTCTCTGTATATCTCATCTAATTGAATAAAAAAGCTCTCAATAGAATTTTCATTGTTGTATTTAATAATCTCATCCTTAATTAGCTTCTCAACATAGGATAATCTTAATATTCTTCCTTGAGATTTACATACATTACATTCCTCTTCCATAACGTCATATATGCTTTTCCCAACTCTTTTTCTTGCAATTTGAACTAAATCTAATTCTGTAAAAGGAAAAATCTTAACGTTTCCTCCATCATTTCTTAAAGCGTCTTTTAGTTCTTTCATTACAATATTTTTCCCTGACTTTTCTCTAAGGTCTATAAAGTCTATAACTATAATTCCACTTAGGTTTCTTAATAATATTTGTCTTCCAATTTCTCTTGCTGCTTCTATATTTGTGTTTAATATAGTCTTTTCAAAGCTTCTCTCTTTTATGTTCTTGCCACTATTAACGTCAATAACATACATAGCTTCTGTTTTATCTATTACAATATTTCCACCACAAGGTAATGCCACCTTGTTATGTCTTAATTTTAATAGTTCTTTTTCTAGTCCATAAAATTCAAAAAGTCCTCTTTTATCCTTATATAACACAAATTCAATCTCTAAGTTGCCTCTTAGCACATTTTTAGCAAACAGAAAATCTTCATCATTATCTATTATTATTTTAGCTTCCTCGTTTCCAATTTTATCTCTTAAAACCTTGTTAAGAGTTAAATTATCACCATAAAGCTTTCCTATTTTAGTTGAAAACTGCATCTTTCTTAATATGTCATTGTACTCCTTAAGAAGTGCATCCTTTTCTCTTTTTAATTCATTAATATCTGCATTAGCTCCTTCTGTTCTTATAATAAGCTTACACTTATCAATCTCTTCAACCTCTGCTAATATTAATTCCTTTTTTACATCATCCTTAAATCTTTTAGAGAACTCTATTCCACTTCCTCCAATTTCAAGAACAACATATTTTGATGGTATATTAACCTTAGTAGTAAGCTTTGCTCCCTTGTCTCCTAAAGGTTCTTTAATAATTTCAACTAATATTTCATCACCTTTTTTGATTCCTTGATTTTTAAGCTCATTACTATAGTAAAGATACCCTTCTTTTTCTAGTCCAATGTCTACAAATACAGAATTTATTGAAGGAAGGATATTTTTTACCCTTCCCTTATATATTTCTCCAATTTGAGGAAGTTCTGTTTTTTCTTCAACTAAACATTCTTCAAGCTTACCTTTGTTTTTTATGGCAACCCTTACTCCATTTCCTCTTCCTTCGATAAATATTTCCTTCATAATTACTTTCACTTCCTATACTATCTTATATAATGGAAGTAACTTCTTCCCACTTAAGAAGTACATTTCTTCTCTTTTAATATTCACAAATGAATCTTCAACAAAACCAGTTGTATCTTTTGCTATCATAGTAGCTAATAAATCTGGTGATAAGTGGTCTCTACTTCCTGAAGAAATTAAAGCATTAATAACTAATTCGTTATCTTTTTCCCAGTACTTTATTTCTTGTACTAAAGGTTTTATATCAACTTCTTTTTCTCCCTTTTTACTCTTTTTAAGCATTACCCATTCTTGCTTTTTCATTAGTGAATCTACTTCTTCTATTAGGTTAGCATTGTTTTCATATTGCATTCTGATTGTATATCTTGCTGCATCAACTAATGCCATTCCTTGTGGTATTTTCTTTTCGTTTGGCTTTGGTGCTGGAATCATTGTTGCAGTTACAAACTTTATTCCTTTTGCACTATATTCGTTTAGCTTTGAAATAATTTCTGTTTCGTTCATTTCATTTACTAAAACTATATCCATGTATTCACCTTCTGAATATACCCCAACTGAAAGTGGTTGAGCTATTGAAAGTGACATATGAGGATGGAACCCCTTTGAATATTCTATTGGTAAGTCAGCTCTTCTTATTACCTTTTGTATTGTTCTCATTAAATCTAAGTGAGAAATAAACTTTATTTCTGATTCTTTAGTGAATTTAATTAAGTATCGCACCATGGAAACATTCTCCTTCCTTGAAGTTAACATTAACTCCACATCCTGTACATCCAACTCTACAGTTCTGTGTTAATTCAACTCTTTTAGCTTTTTCATTTTCTCTTTCAAGATACTTTCTATTTACTCCAATTTGAATGAAGTCCCATGGAAGTATTTCTTCATAGCTTCTTTCTCTGTATACATAGAAGTCTCCATCTACGTTACATTCTGCTAATGCTTCTTGCCATGATTCAAAGTTGAAGTATTCTGACCATCCATCAAATTTAGCTCCTTTTTCAAAGGCTTTAATTAAAACTTCTGATAATCTTCTATCTCCTCTTGCAAATACTGCTTCCATGTATGAAGTTTTTTGTTCATGGTAGTTGTATGATATACTTCTTGATTTTATTGCACCTTTAACTGCATTTATTTTTTGATTTACTATTTCCATTTTCTCCATTGGAGCCCATTGGAATGGTGTAAATGGTTTTGGTACAAGTATTGATGTACTAACCTTTATACTTAATCCTTTGTTTCTAATATGTCTTGGTACTTTGAAGTATTCATCAGCCATTTTTTCTGCTAGTTGACCAATTTCTGCACAGTCTTCTATATTTTCATATGGAAGTCCTATCATGAAGTATAGCTTTATGCTACTCCACCCTGCTTCAAAGGCACTTTTTGTTGCTCCTAGGATTTTTTCTTCTGTTAATCCTTTGTTTATTATATCTCTCATTCTTTGTGACCCTGCCTCTGGAGCAAAAGTTAATCCTGTTTTTCTAACTTTTTGAATTTCTTTTATTAGGTCTACTGAGAAGGCATCTACTCTTATTGATGGTAGTGCTATTGCAACTTTATTCTCTTCGTGCTCTGCTACTAATTCTGTTATTAAGCTTTGAATGTTTGAGTAATCACAAGTACTTAATGATGATAGAGATATTTCTTGGTATCCCGTTGCTTTTACCATTTCTCTTGCTTGTTGCATTAAAGTATCTTTTGATTTTTCTCTAACTGGTCTATATATCATACCTGCTTGACAGAATCTACATCCATTTGTACATCCTCTAAAGGTTTCTAATACTATTCTATCGTGTACTATTTCTGTATATGGTACTATCATGTTCTTAGGGAAGCTTACTTTATCAAAATCATGTATGATTCTCTTTGTAACTGTACTAGGAACATCTTCAAATTTTGGTGTAAATGCTTTTATTGTTCCATCTTCGTTGTATTCTACATCATATAATGATGGTACATACACCCCTTGAATTTTTGAAATTTCTCTTAAGAAGGCTTTTTTGTTCCAGTTGTCTTTATGTTTCATATAAACATCTAGAACATCGTTCATCATTTCTTCCCCTTCTCCAATTTCAAAGAAGTCTACTATTCCACTTAATGGTTCTGGATTGTATGCACATGGTCCTCCTGCCATTACTAGTGGTTCGTCATCTCCTCTTTCTTCTGCTCTTAATGTAACTCCTGCCATATCTAACATGTTTAATATGTTTGTGAAGCTCATTTCGTATTGAAGTGTGAAACCTAGTATATTAAAGTCCTTTACTGAATCCTTTGTTTCTAGCGCGTATAAAGGTATATTGTTTTTTCTCATTTGCTCTTCCATATCTGGCCATGGAGCAAATACTCTTTCACAATATGTATCCTTTCTTTCATTAATTGTGTGATATAGTATTCTCGTTCCTAAATGAGACATTCCTACCTCATAAACGTCAGGAAAACAAAAAGCAAATCTTATGTCAACATCTTTTGGATTTTTTATAACTTCGTTTAATTCTCCACCAACATACCTAGCTGGCTTTTCTACTTTGCATAATATGTTATCTGTTATTTTGTTCACAGCAATAATCCTCCTTTGATTAAAGTTTCTTTACTATTCTAGCATACTACAATTAAATCGTAAATTCTTTATTATTTCAAAAAAAATAATAGTGTACTTGTTTTTTAGCACACTATTGTTTATTAATGTCAATATATTCTTCTATGGTTATGTTTCCAAATTCTTTAAGGGCTTCTATTATTTCATCTTCGTGTATTATTTTTAATAACCTCATTTCTTCATCTAATATATAAAAGGTATTAAACTTATTCTTATCTACTAAACCCATTATTTTCACTAACCCTGTTTTATAATATATAGATATACTTTTATTTTCTATATATTCTCCTTTTATTATTTTTGTTCTCTTTTTTATTATATTCTCCATCATGATATACATTGTTTTTTCTCTATCTATGAAGGTTGTATATGTTATTAATGCTGAGGTTAAAAATAAGCTTATATTTACTTTATGTATTATTGTTATACATCCTAACACTAAAAATAAAATACCAACTAAGTAGCTTGCATATCCAACTATTTTTTTTGCTCTTTTATAAAGAAGCTTTTTGCTTAATAGACTTTCATAAATAACACCTCCATCTAAGGGGTAGGCTGGCAAAAGGTTCATAACTCCTAGAGTTAAATTTATCATTAAACTATCTTCTATCAACTGATTTGTGTTG
Source organism: Clostridium sp. (assembly GCA_051653165.1). Classification (GTDB taxonomy): domain Bacteria; phylum Bacillota; class Clostridia; order Clostridiales; family Clostridiaceae; genus Clostridium. The sequence goes on along the minus strand of JBOFVP010000172.1, from coordinate 75,528 downwards.
TCCATTCCCACTATTAAAAATACTAAAGCTACTAACAAATTAAAAATAGGGCCTGATGCATATACTATAATTTTCTTTGTTAAACTTAAATCGTCAACATTTATTAACCCTGCATTAGCCCCAAATATGTTTAAATTTATATTGTATAGCTTACAGCCAAATCTACTTGCTACAAATATGTGTATTAATTCATGAAATAATATCCAAGCTATACCTATTGCATACGTTCCTGTTATTGTTATAGCTACAATTAATAGCATAAAGTTTAATACTAGGATTTTCTTTCTTTTTTTCATTAATTACTCCTGAAATATTGCTCTGATTAATTTAAAGTCTCTTTAAAATCCATATAGTCCTTAGGTGCTTTATAATCTCCCATATATATCAATCCGTATTCTATTCCTATACTCTGCTTTGGTAATTTATCACTTGATATTCCTATTACTTGTCCCTTTTTTATTTCATCACCTTTTTTAATTGTGGAACTACTTACATAGTTATAAAATGTTTCTATCCCTTCCCCATGATTAATTATTATTGAACTTATACCGTTGTTGTCCTTTACTTCTTTAACCTTCCCATCATAAGAAGCTTTAACATCTACTTTTTCCTTCGAATATATATATATTTTACCGTTATTTTCTTTTATATCTCCCTTAATTGGAGCTATATATTTTCCTTTTACTGTTTCTTCTAAAAATCCTTCCCCTCCTACTAGCTCTCTTAATCCGTCTACATACTCATATGCTACTTCTTTTATATCTCCAAAATTTAAAATATTGTTGGTATCAATTTGATTTTCGCTAATTATGGTTTTACTTGCCATAATTAGTTTTTGTGCCTCTTCTCCTGGTATTGCCTTAAATATTATGAATATGACTAATATTAAAAGCGACCCTATACATTGAAATATGAATAAATTCCAAAAGCCTATTCCTTCTTTTTTTCTTCTCCCACTTCCATTGTCTGCTAAATAATCTATTGAATTTCTATGGTTAGTGTTGCTTTCTTGTGGTATTTCGTATCCTTCTATTATTTTTGTAGATTTTTTTTCTCTATTATTTCCTCTTAAGTTTCTATAATAATTTTCATACTGCGATTTATAAATTCCCATCTCTTTCCTCCATGTTGTTTTACATTATTTATTTATATTTATGATGGGTATGAAATATAACTTATTAAATAACAAAAAAATACAGTATACCAAGGTATACTGTATTTGTTTTAAAATCTTATTTTCTTTCTTCTCATTCCTATGTTTAACACTAATCCTACTGACATTACTGTTGTTAGTAGTGAACTTCCTCCATAACTTATTAATGGAAGTGTTATACCTGTTATTGGTATTAATCCTATTGTCATTCCTATGTTTTGTAGTATTGCAAATAGGAAGTATGATATTATTCCGACGCATATTATTGATCCAAATATATCTCTTGCAGTTCGTGCTATATTAACCATTTTTGCTATTAATATTCCATACAATAATAGTAAAATCATTGCTCCTAATAACCCAAATTGTTCTGCTATTGCTGCAAATATGAAGTCTGTTTGAACTTCTGGAACATGCTGTGCAGCATATCCTGTTGTTCCACTTGGACTTAATGATGGTCTCGTTCCTAGTATTCCTCCTGAACCTATACTAACTAATGATTGGTTTAGGTGGTATCCATTTTTTGATGTATCTGCTTCTGGGTTCATAAATGATGTTATTCTATTTTTTTGGTGAGGTAATATTAGTCCTGAGTTCCATAATATTATTACTGCTAAAAATATTGCCAGGAATCCTCCTCCTATTACTCTCATATCTAATCCTGCTATAAAGAATATTCCAAGTACTATAAAGAAACAAACCATTGTCATTCCCATGTCTGGCTGTATTACTATAAATAAAACTGGTATTCCTGCATACATAACTAGTGTGAAGAAGTTTTTAAGTGTGTTTATTTCTCCATCCATTTCTTCTAGTTTTTTTGCTAGCATTAGGATTATTCCTATTTTAGCTAACTCTGCTGGTTGAATGGACATAAACCCTAGGTCTAGCCACCCTCTCGCTCCATTTATTACTGAACCAAATTTTCTTGTTACTATAAGTAATATTACACATCCCCAATAGAATATTGGTACATATCCGTAAATTACATTATAATCTATTGCCATGAATATATACAATGCCACCATTGACACTCCAAGCCACACAAATTGTCTTAGTGCTGTTGAATATCCCATGTCCCCTTTTGTACAAAGATATATATTTAAAATTCCATAAAGTATTAATAATATTGTTGATGTTAGTAAAGCTTTATCTATTTCCCTTATTATTTTAAAATCTAATTTATATTTGTCTAGTAAACTATTACTTTGTATCAATTCTTCACCTCCAAGCTTAACTTTATCTTTTATATTATACCCCAAATGTTTATATAAAAAAAGCATGATTTTTATCATGCTTTTTATTTATTACATTTCTGTTCTTATACTCTTTATTGGAATATTTGCAACTAATGATGAGCTTCTTGTCCCCTCTTCAACGCTGTCGCTTGATACAGATATCTCAACATCATCTGCTTTTATGTCTACATACTTAGAAATAACTTCTAGTATTTCTTCCCTTATTTTTTCTAGGGTTTCCGGTGGCATTTGTCCCCTATCATGTATTAGTATTAATCTTAATCTATCCTTAGCTACTTCTTTTGGCTTTGGTTTCGCACCTGAAAAACTCGAAAATAATCCCATAATATCTCAATTCCTCCTAACGTTTAAATAACTTACGTAAAGATTCAAAGAACCCTTTTGATTCTGTACTTAAATCTAAGTAAGGCACTTCTTCCCCCATAATTCTTTTTGCAATGTTTCTAAAAGCTTGACCTGATACTGATTTATCATCTAATACTATTGGTTCTCCTCTATTTGTTGATATTGTTATTCCTCTATCGTCTGGAACAACCCCTATCAATTTTACTGAAAGGATTTCTATAATATCTCCTATGTCAAGCATGTTACCTGCTTTTGTCATTTCATAGTTTAATCTGTTTACTATTACTGCATGGTCATCTAATCCTTTTGCATCTAGTTTTCCTATTACTCTATCTGCATCTCTGATTGATGTTATTTCTGGATTAACTACAACTATTGCTTTATCAGCTCCTATAACTGCATTTTCAAATCCTCTTTCGATTCCTGCTGGTGAGTCTAATAATACATAGTCAAACTCTTGCTTTAATTCTTTTACTATTTTAAGCATATCCCTAGTGCTTATATCGTCTTTGTCTTTAGTTTGAGCTGTTGGTAATAAGAAAAGATTTGGATATCTTTTATCCTTTATTAAAGCTTGCTTTAATCTGCATCTTCCTTCTATTGCATCAATAATTGTATAAACTATTCTATTTTCTAAACCCATTAATACGTCTAAGTTTCTTAATCCTGTATCTCCATCAACTACAACTACTTTTTTCCCAAGACCTGCTAATGCTGTTCCTAAGTTTGCTGTTGTTGTTGTTTTTCCAACTCCACCCTTACCTGATGTAATAACAATTGATACTCCCATTATAATTCCCTCCACTAATATATGTATTTATTTGGTAAATACGGCTCTACTATTATAGATCCATCTTTTATTTTCGCTACTTCTGGATATTTAGGCTTTTCAAAATCTGGCGCTATGGTTAGAAATTCTGCTATTTTAAGAACCTCTGGTTGAAGTGCAAATGCTGCAATTACAGCTTTAGTGTTTCCACCTACCCCTGCATATACATTACCTTTGATACTTCCTAGTACAATTATGTTTCCCCCTGCATATACTTCCGCACCACTATTTACATCGCCTATTATAACTATGTTTCCTTGGAAATTAATACTTTGTCCCCCTCGTACTGTTTTCCTTATAAACTTAGTTCTACCTTCATATATACCATTGAACATTTTTTGTTGTTTTTGACCATCTTTATCTTCTTCAAATAAAATTTCCTTAAATTCAATTTCTTCGAATAATATAGATTTTAGTTTCTCTACATTTCTCTCATTAAAGTATGATAAATCACTTGTTACTGTCAAACTTGAGCCTTTATAAAAGTTCTTTCCTTTAACTAGTTTTAACAATAATAAGTCTAACATTTCTTCTATGTCTTTAAACTTATCCATATTAATGAGTGCATTTAAACCATTTTTATTTCCTTTGATAATAATTCTCTCATCAGTCATTAGACTTTTAATCCTCCATAAAACGTAAATACCCTATTAATTTCTTTATTCAACATTTTTTATTAATTCTCTCTAATTATATCACAAAATTATATATTTATAGAAATATTTATCGTATTAATTTATAAAAAGTTTATATGATTCTATTATCAAAAAAAGAGATGATTCTAATCATCTCTTTTTTTATACTATTTTTTGTTATCTGGAGGTACTTTTAATACATATTCCTGGAAGCTTGCTGATTTCGATGCATAGTTTGGATCCATTTCTAACAATCTATCCTTAAAGTATGCCTCATATGCTGCCTTAGCAACTGGTGCTGTCCATGAACCATGTCCCCCATCATATATAACTCCAACAAATCCTATTTCAGGTTTATCAACTGGTGCAAATGATACATATGTTGCATATGGAGCTCTTCCCCATTCTCTTTGGTCATTTGCAAAGTCGGCTGTACCTGTTTTACCTGCTGTTGGTATTGGGAAGTTTCTAAATATTGCTGCTGCTGTTCCACCATCTTGTTCATTGGCAGCACTCATCCCTCTTTTTATAGCAGCTAAATTTTCTGGTTTTATATCAATTTTATCTAACACTTGTGGCTCAAATTGTTGAACTATTTCTCCATCTGGAGTTGTTACTTTATCAACTAAATGCATTGCATATCTTGTTCCACCATTAGCTAGTGTTGATATATATTGAGCTAATTGTACTGGAGTGAATGTATTCATCCCCTGACCAATTGCTGCTATTACTAATTGTCCTGGAGTTGTTATTTCTGCTGATTTATCATGTACTACAAACTGTGCAATTGCTTCTGCTATGGCTGTTGCTTGCTTTCCTAAATCTGCTTTTTTGCCGCTACTTTCATAGCTTGCAACGTTTTGCTTATACTTTGGTGATACTTCCATTATAGTTTTTATATCTGGAAGTATTGATTTAACAAAGTCATCAAATCCAACTCCAACACCTGTACCTGCTAACATTAATCTATCATTAATTTTTTTCTTTAATGCTTTTTTTGCATCACTTAGCTCTTGCTTATCATCTTCATTTGCTGAATAGTCAAAAGGTATAAATCTATAATTTCCATACTTACCTGTTTCTAATGCATTGGCTAAATCGAATCTTGATAGGTTTGCTACTAATGTTCTGTATGTTTCGAAGTTATAAACCTCTCCCCATCCTTCTTCTATTTCAATCCCTGTTGTTTTATTTGCTGGCTTACTTGGGTCTGTTCCAAGTCCAAATTTCCATGCATATTCTGCTATGGAATCTAGCCCTTCTATATTCTTTCCATTTTTCATATATAATCTATATGCTGTTTCATAGTAATAGTAGTTACATGATACTTGTAGTGCTTTTTCTACATCTACATGTCCATGCCCTGATCTTTTCCAACACTCTGGCCCAAATCCTGTACCAAATACTTCTGGGTGAGCAGTGAACTTTCCTGTATCTACTACTGTTTCACCTATTTTAAATACACCTTCTTCAAGTCCTACTAAGCTTGTTAATGGCTTAAATATAGATCCTGGAGGTAGTGTACCCTGTGTTGCATAATTATAAAATGGTTTTGGATATAAATCTTTTAAATCTGTTCTATATCCATTTGAATCCTTAGGGAATAATTCATCTACTGTTTTCTTTAATCCTAATTTTCTTATTAAGTCATTTCCAAAACCTTCTAAGTCTGGATTGAAGTATTTCTCAACTTGTTCGTCTGTTAACTGACCTGGAATTGCAAAATCATTTGGATTAAAGTTTGGATAACTTGCTAATCCTAATATCCTTCCTGTATTAACATCAAAGGCAAGAGCTGCCCCTCTTGTTGAGTTTGGATATCTTTCACCTTTATCAACCTTGTTGTTTCTTATGTTGTCTATTTCTGCTACTAAGGCTTGCTCAATAGCATATTGAATGTCCTTATCAATTGTTAGATGAACACTATTTCCTGGATAAGTCTCTAGCTTAAATAACTCAGATGTAACCTTTCCTTTAGAGTTTACCTTAACGTTTGTTCCACCCTTTTGACCTTTTAACTGTTCTTCAAAGGCTGCTTCAATACCTTGAATCCCTATTAGATCTGTTGATGGATCATATCCTCTTAATTCATATTGTTTTTCTACTGAACTAGAAATTGGAGAAACATATCCTAATACAGCTGAAGCCATTGTTCCATAAGGATATTCTCTTACTGGGTCTAATTGAACATTTATCCCAGGCAAGTCATTTAACTTTTGATATATTGTTAATGCTGTGTTTTCACTAATATTATGTGCTATTGTTACAAATCTTTCTCCACTATAGCTTTGCATTTTAATAGCATCTTTTATTAACATATATCCTCTTATTGTTTCCATTGAATGTTTTTCTAATACTTTTTCTGTATATTGCTTTGGTGTCATTTCTCTGTATGCTTCCATTCTCTCATCATAAGCCTTTTTTTCTTGCTTATAATTTGGAGAACTTTTATCTGGAGCTACATCAACACTATCAATTAATCCATACATTTTAACTAATGTATAAAAAGTATCTTCTGCACTCATTTCTAATAATTTATAATTTACTGTTTTTCTTTCTTCTTCAGTAAATTCTGTTTTGCTTTTATATAATTCTTTTTCTATTTTTTCATTAAGTCCTCTATCTCTTTTGAACCTAATTTCTTCTGCTTCTCTATTGTTTTGACTTGCCATTTTATATTGAAAATATGGTTTTCCATTTGCATCAAGCTTTAATAGCATATCGTCATTAATTTCTTCACCATTTTCAGCTATTATTTTGTAAACACTGTCCATAGTCTTATAGAATTGTCTATTCGCTTCTGTTGTTTGTGTATAACTTAGCGTATATATTTGTTTATTTGTTGCTAATATATTTCCTTCTGAATCATATATTATTCCTCTTGGGGCTTTTTCTGACATAAATCTTGTAGATGTATTATTAGCTCTATCTTCATAATCTTTATGCCTTAAAACTTGTAAATACATTAATTTTCCAATTATTAATGTAAATATTATTCCCATAACTATTAACAACACAGTATATCTTGATATTTCTTTCTTTTTTGCTGGTTTATTAACTATCATTTAAACCTCCATGAACGCTTTATAAAATCTTTATTGGATAGCTTAAATACCCTTTTGTATATTAATAACATTAAAATCGAATCATAAATTCCTATTATTAAACCTCTAAATAAGTCTATTGGAATATCTAGCACATATAGTATTACAAAAATTAGTACATGTTTTGCTATATATATAAATGCCATTGATATTACAGGTATTATTCTTTTTGTTTTTAATATACTTTCTCCTAGTATAGCTGCCAAATAGCAAAGTAACATATTTATTAAAGCATTTACTCCAAACCCCCAAAAGAAAAATATATCTTGAAGTAATCCACTTACTACTCCAATAAATACTCCTTCTTCTCTTCCATTTATAATTGAATATGCAATTGCAAACGTAAATAATAAACTTGGATATGCATTCCCTATACTAAAGAATGGAAGCATTGTGTTATCAAGTATTAAAAATAATATTGAAATTAATATTAAAGTTACCCTTTTCATACTACCTCCAATTAATTTTCATATTTTATTTCTCTAGTATCTTTTGGTGCAACGATAAATAGTTCTTCTAGTTTATTAAAGTCTACATAAGGTTTTACTATTGCAGTTTTCATTACCTTAACCTTGTCTTCTTCAACTGAAACCACTTCTCCAACTCTTATTTCTTTAGGATATATAAATCCATGTCCTGAAGTAAGAATTACATCCCCTTCTTTTACTTCTGAATTCATTGGAAGATTTGTAACTATTGCTAGATTATCATCACTTCCCCCAACATATCCTTTAAGTATTCCTGTACTTTCTCTTGTACTTTCTAGCATAACACTTACAGCTACATTTTGACTTAAAACGCTCTGTATTATTGACCAATTATTACCTGTGCTGGTAACCTGTCCCACCAATCCACTTGAAGATATTACTACCATATCTTTTTTAATCCCTTGGTCCGTTCCTTTATCGATAATATATCCATCAACAATATTGTTTCCAGCTATTCCAATTATATTTGTTGCTATATAATTGTAAGCATCTCTTTGCTTTGAAAAGTCTAACATTTCTCTTAATCTATTATTTTCTTCTTCTAGTGAAGAATATTGTGTTAATTTATTCTCTAATTCGTTATTTTCTTTTGTTAATCTTTTGTTTTCTTCTTTCACTTCTGAAAAGTTTAAGAAGAAATCTACAGCACCTTTTACTTTATTGTTTATTGTATATGCAATTTCTTGAACTGGATTTAATACGGCTCCAGCACCATCTTCAACAAAAGTCTTATCTTCGCTCTTTACACTATAAATAATTAACCCTAAAAATGTAACTGACAGTAAAACTATTGTTACTGCCAGTTTATTTTTGAAAAACTTCATTTATTATCTGTCGCCTCTGCTGATCTTGTCGAAATCTTCTAGAGCCTTACCTGCTCCTAACACAACACAGTCAAGTGGTGACTCTGCAATATGAACTGGCATATTTGTTTCACGTGTAATTAAAGCGTCTAATCCTCTTAAAGAAGCTCCTCCACCTGCAAGCATGATTCCTTTTTCCATGATATCTGCTGCTAATTCTGGTGGTGTTTTTTCTAATGTTGTTTTTATTGATTCGATAATTGCATATACTGGTTCTTTTAATGCTTCTCTTATTTGAACTTCTGATACTTCAATTGTTTTTGGAAGTCCTGAAATCATGTCTCTTCCTTTGATTTCCATGATTCTTTCTTCTTCACCTTCAATTTTGTATGCAGAACCAATTTCCATTTTAACTTGTTCAGCTGTTCTTTCACCTATCATTAGGTTGTATTCTTTTTTAATGTAGAATATTATTGATTGGTCAAGTTCGTCTCCTGCAACTCTTAATGACTTGCTAGTAACAATTCCCCCTAGTGAAATTATTGCAACTTCTGTAGTTCCTCCACCAATATCAACGATCATGCTTCCTGTTGGCTCGCTTACTGGTAATCCTGCTCCAATTGCTGCCGCCATTGGTTCTTCCATTAATACAACATCTCTAGCTCCTGCTAATTTTGTTGCTTCTTCAATAGCTCTCTTTTCTACTTCTGTTACTCCTGATGGATAACATACTATTATTCTTGGGCTCTTGAATGCACTTTTGCTTGATACTTTTTCTATTAATTGCTTAAGCATTGTTTGCGCAACGTCAAAATCTGCTATTACTCCATCCTTTAATGGTCTTATAGCAACTATGTTTCCTGGTGTTCTACCTATCATTAATTTTGCCTCTGCTCCTACTGCTAAAGGCTTCTTTGTAACATTATTTATAGCAACTACTGATGGTTCTCTAAGAACTACCCCTTTACCTTTTACAAATACTAGGGTATTAGCTGTTCCTAAATCTATCCCCATATCTCTACTACTTCCGAAAAATCCCATTTGTTATTCCCCTTTCAGTTATATTAAACCTTTTTCTTTCATACTAAAATATCCGTTTTTCGCAACCACTATATGGTCTAAAAGTTCTATTCCCATTAGTGTTCCACATTCTCTAAGCCTATTTGTGATATTAATATCTTCTTTGCTTGGAGTCGGGTCCCCTGATGGATGATTATGACATATTACTATACGTGAAGCACTAAATTTTAACGCTTCTTTAAATACTTCTCTTGGATGAACTATTGCTGTGTCTAAACTACCTATGAATACGTCTCTTATTGCTACTACTTTATTTTTTGTATTTAATAATAATACTCTAAACTTTTCTTGTTTAATGTATGCCATTTCATTGGTTAATAGTTCTGCAACACTTTTAGGTGATGATATTGTAACCTCATCTCCTATTTTTAGCTTTTTAAATCGTTGAAAAAGCTCTACGATTGCTAAGATTTGCGCTGTTTTAACTTTACCAAATCCTTTAATATTTCGAATATCATTTTCAGTAGCATTCAATAACCCATCTACACCATCTACTTCTAATAGAAGTCGTTGAGTTAATGATAAAATATTTTCTCCTGGTATTCCTGTTCTTAATATTATAGCTAACAATTCATACTCTGATAAAGAATCAGCTCCATAATTAAACAGTTTTTCTTGTGGTCTTAATTCATCGGGTACCTCTTTCATTTTTAGATTGAAATTCATTTTTTCACTCCTATAAAAGTTCTATACCCATTCCCCTAGTTACACTATTTGCTTTAACATTGTATTCAATTCATTTAATGGTAATCCCATTACATTGTAATAACATCCTCTTATTTCTTTAACAAATAATGATGCCTTTCCTTGAATACCATATGCCCCTGCTTTATCGTATGGTTCATCTGTATTTATGTACTCTATTATTTCTTCTTCTGATAATATTGAAAAAAGTACATCTGTACTTAAAGCCTTCTTTATTATTTCCCCATTTGCATTATTTAATACAACAACACCTGAATATACTTTATGACTTTTTCCACTTAAGCTTTTTATCATGCTATAAGCTTCTTCTTTGTCCTTAGGTTTTCCTAATATCTTACCCTCAAGTGTTACAATAGTATCTGCTGAAATAATAATGCTGTCTTTTGATACTTTAGTTTTAACATCTTCAGCCTTACCTAATGCTATATCAATAACATACTTTTCAATATCACCATTAAACTTTATAGAATCCTCATCAAAATCACTTGTTTTGATTGAAAATTCACTTGTTATTCTATGTAGTAATTCTTGCCTTCTTGCTGATTGTGATGCTAATACTATTTTCATTATCTTTCACTCCTAAAGAAACTCTGTCATAATTATTAATTTACACACTTTAAATTTAAAATATATCATTTAAAATTTAAAAGCGTTATTAAATGTCATAATATATTAATATATGATACTTTTTTTCAAGTGCCATATCTAATATAGTTTATCACTTAATAACGCGTTAAACAAGTATATTTGCATATTTATAAATCAATTTAATAATTTTTTAAGAATTTACTTTTTGTAGTTTTTCAATATATCATATAGGGTTTTAGTTATCTCCCCAGCATCTTTTTTAGTTAATTGCTCTGGAAGTTTATTAATACTTTCTACAAGAATATTAATATCCTTGTCCTCACTTTTAATATCCTTCATTGTGTCAGTAAGCCACCCCTTAAATTTAGTGGTGTTAACGCTTTCCACATCTTTTTCTCCAACCTGATTTATAATTTCTATATAACCATCTAATATTTCTGCTTTTAGCTTTGTATCAACATCTTCCCCTTGCAAGGGCATTTTTATTTTTATATTATCTATTGAAGCGCCTTTTAGCTCATCACTTTTTTGTTGAACCTTATCTGAACCAAATACTCCAACAATTACTTTAAACTTTTCATTTTCTTCAATTACGAATCCATTGTATCCTGAAGGTAATCCTTGAATTGTAGTTTCTGCCTTTTCTTTTGTACTAAAAACTCCACATTGTAGGTAATAAAATTCTTTATTTCCTTCCTTATTTGGAACTGCCCCTTCATCCTTTGGCTTTTCTTTATCTGTATCTTTATCCGTAGTTACTGGAATATCTCCTCCACTATTTCCTTTGTCATTAAAACTTGGTATTCCATCTTTCAATAAAATTTTCCCAACTGCAATACCTAATATTATAGCTACAACTACTATAGCAGCTAATGATGCTATAAAATTATAAGCTCCATTGTTTCTTCCTCCGCCTCTTCTTCTGTTATGATTGTATCTTGTATATCTCATAGCAACCCCTCCTCTATAAATATATATTAAGGAGATAACATTATTATTCATTATGTAACAATAAAATTTTATTATGTTTATATAATTTAAGCCAATAGAGCTTGTTAACCCTACTGGCTTGATTTTATAAATTACATAACTCTTCTTGCTCCAGCATATCTTTCTTTATAATATCCTGAATTTAAATTACTAATCATAACTGGCTTTCCTGTTCTTGGGGAATGAATAAATTCTCCTCCACCAATATAAATTCCTACATGGCTAATTGACCCATAAGTATTAAAGAAAACTAAGTCCCCTGCTCTTAAATCTTGCTTGGATACTTTTGCTCCAACACCATATTGAGCTGAACTTGTTCTTGGGATTGATATCCCAACTTGTCTAAAAACATAGCTTGTCAAACCTGAGCAATCAAAAGAATTTGGACCTGCTGCTCCATAAACATATGGCTTTCCCAATTGACTCATTGCTAAGTTTACTGCACTACTACTTGAATTATAATTTCCTCTATTAACTGAAGTTGACCCTACAGTTTTTTGAACCGCTCTAGCATTTGTGTTTGTTGACTCTTGTACCACTTCTGCCTTTGGCGCTGTAATTACTTTATTAACCTTTAGTTCACTAGTTTTTAATGATATCCCTTGTTGAGTTGTTGCTGTTGTATCTGCACTTGTTTGCACTCCCATAAGTGACATTGTGCTAATGCATGCTGTTATTGCTAAAGTATATTTTCCAACTGTACTCTTTTTCAAATTCATTGTTCCCTCTCCTTAATATCATTAACTATTTATATAAACCATTTCTGTAAATCTTTACCACAGATTTAATTATAATGTAAATGTTTAAATTAATCAATAGCATTTTAAAATTTAAATCAAAATAAATAATCTAATTATATTATCTATAAAAATAAAAGAGTTATACATTTAAGTACAACTCTTTCTAAATTATTATTCTGCTATTGAATAGAAACATCTCTTTGGTGAGATTATTTGACCATCTGTCTTTAAAGCCTTTATAGCTTTATCTACTTCTTTTTTATCTATTCCTGATAATTCTGATATTTGACCACCTTTTAATGGTTCTTGTGAATTCTTAAGTACTTCTAAAACTTTTTCTCTTATTTCCATTCTTCATCCTCCAAAACAAATATAATATAATTGAATTATATTATATTTGTTTCGATTTTTCAATAAACTATTTTAATTAATATTTATTATTACTTAATTTCCTTTAGAACTTCTAATAGATAATCCCATATATTTTTTGTTGATGATATGCTTAAGTGCTCATCCGGTGTATGAACATCATATAGATTAGGACCAAAACTTATCATATCTAAGTTTCCAAGCTTCTCATTAAATAACCCACACTCTACCCCTGCATGTATAGCTGTAATTTCTGCATCTTTTCCTGTCATATTCTTGTATACCTTTTGACATACTTCTCTTAACTTAGATTCTTGATTGTATGCCCACTCTGGGTATGACGCACTTGTTTCAAATTCTCCACCAAATAATTCTGTTATTGTCTTGCATCTTAAGACTAATTCCTCCTTAAGGCTGGCTATAGAACTTCTTGGTGAACTATCAAATTCTACTGTATTTTCAGTAGTCGTTATCACTCCTAGGTTAATTGAACTTTCTGTTAACCCTTTAATAGACATACTCATTGTATTAACTCCATTTGGATATAGGTATAATAAGTCTATTAATTTATTTGTTGTATCTTTTGAGAATACTTTAGTAACCTCTTTATTTTTTTCTTCAAGCGATAATTCTATCCCTGAATCTTGTGCTTTAAGCTCATTTTTGAAAATTTGATTATATTTTTCAACTATAGCTTTTAATGTAGTCTCATCATTTTGATTTAATGTTATTACCGCATCTGCTTCTCTTGGTATTGCATTATTTTTTGATCCACCGTCTATTGCTATTAAGTTGAAGTCAACTTCTTCTTTTAATGCTTTTAAAACTCTTCCTATTAATTTGTTTGAGTTTCCTCTTTCTTGGTGTATCTCCATTCCTGAGTGACCACCCTTAAGTCCTCTAACTTTTACTTCATATACCTTATTAACACTTTTTTCATCCCATAATATGTTTAGTATTGATTTTATTCTAATTCCACCTGCACAGCTTACTAATAACTTTCCTTCTTCTTCTGAATCTAGGTTTATTAATAATTTTCCCTCTATATGTTCTGGTGATATTGCCATTGCTCCACTCATTCCAGTTTCTTCATCTGTTGTAATTAATACTTCTAGTGGTGGATGATTAATATCTTTTGACGCAAGTAATGCCATTGCATATGCTATTGCTATTCCATTATCTGCTCCTAATGTTGTATCTGTTGCATATATATAATCCTCTACTACTCTTAGCTTTAAAGGATCTTTTTTAAAATCATGGTTTGTTCCTTTATTTTTTTCACATACCATGTCCATATGCCCTTGAATTATTACCGTTGGTGCATTTTCATACCCAGGAGTTCCTGGTTTTTTTATTATTATATTCATTGCCTCATCTTGAATTGTTTCAAGACCTAACTCTTTTCCAAAGTTAGCTAAATAATCGCTTATTCTTTTCTCATCTCCTGAACCTCTTGGGATTTGTGATATATCCTCAAAATAATTAAAAACTGAAATTGGCTGAATATTTTGTAAAATTCTCATAATTTATCTTCCTTTCATCTTTTTTATGTTAAAATAATTATAAGTAGTTTAAGTATATCATATTATTTGAATATATATGAGAGGTGTTTATTATGCAAAAAACAAAAATGATATTTACTATTGGTCCATCAAGTGATAATGAAAAGGTTCTTGAAAAGTTCATATCTATTGGTATGAGTGCTGCTAGATTAAATTTTTCACATGGTACTCATGAGACTCATAAGGAAAAAATTCTTATGATTCAAAAGGTTAGAGAAAAGATGGGATCTTCAACTGCTATTATTCTTGATATTAAGGGTCCTAAAATTAGAACTCACGACTTTATTAATGATGGGGTTGAGTTAAAAGAGGGAGCTAATTTCTCCTTTGTTTGTGGTGAAGAAATCTTAGGTGATGAGAATAAATGCTCTATTACTTATGATGAACTTTATAGGGATGTTGAGGTTGGAGGAACAATTCTTGTTGATGATGGATTGTTATCTTTCGAAATTTTAGGTGTTACTGATTCTACTATAAATTGTAAGGTTCTTGTTGGTGGTATGATTAAAAATCATAAGGGGGTTAATGTTCCTAATGTTAATATAAACCTTCCTTCTATTACTGATAAGGATAAAGAGGATATAATTTTTGGTTGTAAAATGGGTGTTGATTTTATTGCTGCTTCTTTCATCAGAAAGGCTAGTGATATTACAGATGTAAGAAATGTTCTTGATTCTCACAATGGTGAACACATTAAAATCATTGCTAAAATTGAAAATCAAGAGGGTGTAAATAACATAGATTCAATTATTGAAGTTACTGATGGTGTTATGGTTGCTCGTGGTGATATGGGTGTTGAGATTCCAATTGAAAAAGTTCCAATTATTCAAAAACAAATTATTAGAAAATGCAACATGAGTGGAAAGGTTGTTATTACAGCTACTCAAATGCTTGATTCTATGATTAGAAACTCATTACCTACTAGAGCAGAGGCTTGTGATATATGTAATGCAATTTTTGATGGTACTGATGCAATAATGCTTAGTGGAGAAAGTGCTTCTGGATTATTCCCTATTGAGGCAGCTAAAACAATGTCCAATATTGCAAAAGAAACTGAGGCTAACTTAGATTATGATCACTTGATTACTAGAATGGCTGAACCATCTGTAACTGCTTTTAGTGATGCTATTAGTTATTCTGCATGTAGAACTTCTACTGTTTTAGATGCTGAGGCTATTGTTGCTGCTACAACTAGTGGAGCAACTGCTAGACTTTTATCAAAGTATAGACCTAAATGCCCTATTATTGCTATTACTCCTTATGAGCATGTAAAAAGAAGTTTATCCTTAAACTTTGGAGTTTTACCAGTTCAATGTGAAATGTTCAATTCTACTGATGAAATTTTAAGCGAAGCTAAAAAAGTTGCTAAAGAGTTAGAGTGTGCTAAGGAAGGTGACGAAATCATTGTTGCTGCTGGTCTTCCTACTGCTCATACTGGCGGAACCAATATGATGAAGATTGAAAGAATCTAATAGTTAATTTAAGCCACTTATCTTTTTAGACAAGTGGCTTTTCTGCTCTTACTGAAAATATTAGAATTTTAATCCTTTAAATAAATCCCCTAATGTAACTTCATCTTCACTATCAACATACTTTAAGTATTCTTTAGTTCTTTCAGTTGCATCTTTAATTGAAAGGCTTAATTTCTTTTCATTTGTATCTACATTAAGAACTTTAACCTTTACTTTTTGACCTAATTTTAATACATCACCTGGTTTCCCAATGTTTTCATCACTTATTTCTGTTAAGTGAACTAATCCTTCAACCCCTGGGAATATTTCTACGAATGCTCCAAAGTTAGTTAATCTAATAACTTTTCCTTCAACAACATCTGAAACCTTTATTGCCTCTCCATGAACCTTCCATGGCTCTTGATTAACATCTTTTAATATTAATGATAATTTTTCAGCTACTGGATCAACATTTCCAACAAAAACTTCAACATTATCACCAACATTAACTACATCTTCAGCTCTCTTAACTCTTTCCCAAGACATATCTGATAAATGTAATAATCCTTCTACTCCACCAATATCAACGAATGCTCCAAATTTAACAATTCTCTTTACAACACCGTTTCTCTTTTCTCCACTCTTTATGTTATCCCAAATAGCCTTCTTTTCTGTATTATATTGTTCCTCTTCAATAACTCTTCTTGAAGCAACAATTTTTCTATTTCTAAAATCAACTTCAGTTAATTTAACTTCTAATTCTTTTCCAACTAAAGTGTTTAGTTTGATTCTTTCTCTACTTGCTAAAGAACCTGGTATGAATATTCTTGTACTACCGTAGTAAGCAACAACTCCACCTTTTACTTCTTCTTTAACATAAACCTTTATTATGTCTTCATTTTTAAAAGCTTTTAATAAATCTTCTTTTTCTGTAACAGCTAAAGCTCTAATTCTTGATAATGATACATATCCTTCTCCATCATTTGGTGAAAGTACATATACTTTAATCTTGTCTCCCTTTGAAACTACTTCTAATGGATTCTTTTCATCTATTGTTAATTCATTTCTTTGAATTAAACCATCAAATGCGTAATTAATGTTCACACTTACTGCTTTTTCATTAACATCTATTACTTCTCCGTCAAGAATTTCTCCTCTATTTAATCTCTTAACATCATATTGCTCCATAAAATCTTTCATTGTTTCTTGTGACATTGTAAATCCCTCTTTTCTCAATATTTATAATTATAATTTTAATGGAAAGATATCATTTACACAAGTATAAATTTAAACAGTTTAATTTATTTCCTTTTAAGTTATTAATTACTAGATTTAATGAGATATAATAAGCTATAAAGAGTTATTTCAATCTACTATTGAGAAATTAACCCAAAATGATTCAATTTTATCAATAAAAGCATTTGTCTATTTACTTTTAATGGAATATAATTAGAGTATAGTCAATGACAAGGGGGTAGTTATTATTAAGAAGTTTAGTACTAAGCATATATTTTCATTATTAATCGCTTTATTTTTTGCAATAGCTAGTTTGGGAATCGATACTGGATTAGCCGATAATAATTTTGTAAATAATGATGCAAACTTTACATCAGACAATTCATCAATACATAAGGTGAATGATGATGATGAAGGTTACACGGAAGTTCAAAACATTAATTCTAGAGTTCTGTTGGCAAAAGGGGGTAAAAGCTCTAGTTCAAAATCAAGTTCTTCTAAATCTTCTGGTAGTTCTAGTGGATTTAAAAGTGGATCATTTTCATCTGGAGGTAAGTCATCAAGTTCTAGTTCAAAATCAAGTTCTAGCTCTAGTTCTTCTACTAGTAAACCTAGTAGTGGTGGATCTAGCGGATTTAACTCTGGTTCATTCTCTAGTGATTCCAGCTCTAAGGATTCTAGTAAATCCAACAGTTCTGGAAAAAGTAAAACATACAGTAGTGGTAGCTCCTCATCAGGGGGAAGCAGCTATAGACCATCATCTTCTAGAAGTTTCTTCTTCTTTGGAAGTGGCGGTGGAGTTGGCGGACTAATTACAACTGTATTAATTATTGCTATTGTGGCAATTATTATAATAATTGCTATGAAAATATATTTTAAAAGAAAAAAATAAAAAATAAATCGTAAATTTTAGGAGGAATTAAAATGGGAGTATTTTCAAGAATGTCAAATATGATTAAGGCGAAGGTTAATAACACTTTAGATGAAGTGGAAAATCCTATAGAATTATTAGACCAAAAATTAAGAGATATGACTGAACAATTAAGCAAGGCTAAATTAAATTCAGCTCAAGTTATTGGAAATTCACATTCATTAGAAAAACAAATGATTAATGCTCAAAGAGAAGCTGCTGATTATGAAGCTAAGGTTAAACTAGCCTTATCAAAAGGTAATGAAGATTTAGCTAAAAGAGCTTTAGCTAAGAAGGTTGCTGCTGATAACCAATATAACACTTTAAAGTCTTCTTATGAGGGTGCGAGAGCTCAAGCTGATACTCTTAAAAAGAATTTAGCTGCTTTAGAAGCTGAAATTGAAAAGACTAGACAATACAGAGACCAGGCTGCTGCAAGATATGCTAATGCTAAGGCTTCTGAAAAAGTTAATGAAATAATGGCTAATGTTCAAACTAAGTCAAACTCAATTCAAATTGATCAAATTGAAAGAAAAATTAGTAGAACTGAAAGTAGAGCTGCTGGTTTAGGTGAATTAAAGAATTGTGATACTTTTGAAAGTGAATTTGCTGAATTAGATGCAGTAGATTTAGATTTAGAATTAGAAAAATATAAAAATTAATTACCTAGGGAGTTCTTATGAAAAAAGATATAAGTTTTATTGAAGATGAAAGAAAGCTTTGGGGAAAATATTATACTGATATAGCTTTTGCTATTAGTGAAATTTCACCATTTATTGATGAAAAGGACTTGAAAAATAGAAAGTATTATTCTAAGTTCGGAATTATGAAGGAATATATTAAACTCTTAGATGATGCCGAACTTGATAGTAATAAAAAATCTTTCTTTAATATGTTTAAGTCTGATGATAGAATAGATAAACTTAAAGCTTACAAAAACCAAAATCGTGCTATTTTTAAGCAGTTTGAAAAATGTTCTAAGTGTGCCTGTTTAAACTGTGTTGCTGAATGTGACTTTTTAAGTTGTGGTGGATGCAGAGAAGGTTCTTATATTAAGAGCTGTGATAAAGAAAAAATTAATGTTAGATATCATAGTCATTTTAATGTAGACTTAAAAAACAACGATACTGGTGCTAGAAATAGATATAAGGTTTTAGCAACCTTAGAAGATTGTGAAATTGAAAATTTATATATAATATTACAAAACGTTGCAAACTCTGATGACAAGCTTGTACTGTACTATACCCCTGGTATTAAAGAAGATACCTTTGGTGAAATAACTGATGTAGATGAGTTTGATTACGTAGTTGAAGTTTTTCAACAAGCTGACTATTAAAAATAAGGCTGAAGAGTTCCCTCTTCAGCCTTATTTATATTCTTGTAAATATAAATTCCTTATTATTACTTAGTTGCTCATTAAATGAATATCCTTCTAAGTCAAATTTCTTTAAATCTTCCAATGTTTCAACTCTATTTTTAATTATATAACTTGTCATAAGACCTCTCGCCTTTTTTGCATATATTCCTATAACTTTATATTCACCATTTTTAAACTCTTTAAATAATGGTGTAATAATCTTACCCTCTTCAAGTTCTCCTAAATTTAACACCTTGCTATATTCTTCTGATGCTAGGTTTATAATTGGCAATGATTTCGTATCATTTAATAATTCTTCCCTTAAAAAATTCTTACCCCAGAATTCATATAAGTTTTTATTATCATTAACCTTAAGTTTTGTTCCCATTTCTAATCTATATTCATGAATCCCATCTAATGGTCTTAGAAGCCCGTATAACCCTGATAATATCCTTAAATGATCATTAGCATAGTAAATATCATCTTCACTATAATCTTCAATATCTATGCCTTTATAGACATCACCCTTAAATGAAAAGATACATGGTTTTTCATTTTCATGATTATCCATTGTCCATGCACCATTTCTAATAAAATTTAACTCGCTTAGCTTTGTTGATAGCTTCATTAAGGTTCCTAAATCATTAGGTTGATACTCCTTTAATACATTCATTACTTCTTCTGACTTATTTAAATACCTCGGCTTAGTAACCTCAAATCCATGATTTATTTTTTCCATATCTAAAGTTTTAGCTGGAGATATAACAATCATCATAATTACCACTCCTCTCTACAATAATATTATCATTACTATATTTTTTTAACAACTAATAATTATTATTTATAGAAAAATAAAAGAACAAGCCATAATAGCTTGTTCAATTTTTTACTTCTTTTTTAATTCTTTATAACAATAGTTAATAATATCGCTTCTCTTTATTATCCCAATAAAAATATTCTCATCATCTGTTACAGGTACAAAATTTTGTGTAACTGCTAAAGATATTAGACTCTCAATGTCTGCACTTATAGATACACTTTTATGATTTATTCTTCTATCTATATTTTTCACCTTAACAGTTTCAGTATTTTTAAAACTCAAATTAGCACTATTTTTTAATGCCCATAACAAATCACCTTCTGTTAAAGTTCCAACGTACTTTCCTTCTTTATTAATTAGTGGAATTGCTGTGTAACCGTGATGCTCCATTCTCTCCATAACTTGTCTCATTGTTGCATCAGCGCTTTCATAAATCACCTCATTTTTAGGTGTTAGAAAAAATGCTATATTCATTAGAATACCTTCCCTTTATATAATCTTTTTCAAACTTATTTTATCATACATTTTTATGAATGTGGTTATTAAATGGTTACATAATTATATATATCCATCCTTTTCTTCTAATCTTTTCTTTATACTTTCTATTTTATATGAGTGGTCACTATATTCTAATTCAGATACAATGCTTCCTACTTCATTATAAAATACATCACCAACAAAGTTTTTCTTAACCTCAATTTCACTAAATATTTTGGATTTACATTTACTGCATATTCCAGTATAAACATATCTCCAACCCTGTGGTACTATATCACTTTCTCTTTGAATTTTATTCCCACACTTAGGACATACCCCCTGAACCTTATTAATATTTAGTATGTAATTTTTAGAACTATCAACTCTTATCATAGGCATTTTATAAATATCTTTGATTATATAATTTTTTATAACTCTAGAATTATATAGTCTCTTGAATACATGATACTCATAATAAGCATCATTTAATGCATCATGTAACCTTTCTTCATCTGCATTTATCTTTAGCTTGTTTAATGCATTTTTCAACCCTAGAACCTTATGTGTTCCTAAAACCTTAGAACAATACTCTTGTATATCAATATATTCATTTAAAAGGGATGAGTAGTTATACCCATGGAAAATTGAATTAGTTACAATTTCTCTAACATCATCCTTTGCCCATGAGCATAAAATATCTCCTTCATCCATAAATTCCTTTAACATATCCATTCCTTCAATGAACTCAACCCCATTATCTAAGTCTTCTTGGGTTATATTAGTCATTTCAGAAATCTTAGGATTTAATCTGCTAAATATACTTTGCTTTATAAAAACCTTTAGCTCATCTTGAACCTTCATATATTTATCAATTTTTATTGCACCAATTTGAATAATCTCATTTTTTACTGTCCCATTTACTTCATTTTGATTGTTCATTCTATAATCTGGAATAAATTTATCTATTTCAAACAAATTATTGAACTCCAAATCTATTATGATATATGCCATAGTAATTCCCCTTAAATTTCTTCCTTAATTATTCTTTGTTATTAAATTCTATTCCAGCTAACTTCATTAAATGAATTGCATTCTGTGTTTTACTCTTTCCTTCTCTCATTTTATAATCAAATTTAATTTTATTCTCTTCATAATATTCTCTAAAATTATAATTATTTATTTCTTTTATGCTTTCTTCTAAATCGCATAATTCCAAATCATGAGTAGATACTAACCCAATAGCCCCCTCTTTAATAAGTTGTTTTATCAACACAGTGGCGCCAGTGTGTCTATCCTTTGAATTAGTTCCTTTGAATATTTCATCTAGTAAGAAAAATACCTTTTCTCCTTTTTTAGTTGCCTCTAATAATAATTTAATTCTTAGTATCTCTGCATAGAAAGAGCTTATACTTTCCTCTAAATTATCCTTTGTCCTCATACATGTGTATAATTTCATTTTCCCACACTTAAATTCTTTTGAGAACGTTGGTGCTCCTATATAAGCTAACAATAAGTTAATTCCAATTGTTCTTAAAAAAGTACTTTTACCTGACATATTTGACCCTGTGATTAAAGTTACTTTTTTAGTTCCACTAAGTGTATAGTTATTTCCGACAGCTCTGTTTCCTATTAGTGGATGTCTTATTTCTTTTCCTTCTACCATCATTTCACTTGATATTTCTGGATAAGTCCATTCTTCAAAATCAAAGTCTAAGTTTGAAATACTATTTAAAGCATCAATCTCTCCAATAATTTTAAACCACTCTAATGATTCTGCTCCATACTTATTTCTCCAAGCATACACATTCTTTATTATGAATATATCCGTGAAGAATATTACATTAATTATAAAGTAATATGCATTTCCCTTGCTATCTCCAATCCAATCTAATATATTAGATACACTTTTCATTCCTTGTTTACTTGATTCTAATTTTGACTTTAATTCTTTTAACTGTGGTGTATTAAAGTCTTCTTTTAAAATTAAATTTAACAATCTTTCATTTGCTTTTATATAGCTTTTGCTATTATGAAGTATTTCTAAATCCTCCTTAACATCCTTTGTTAAGGCCTTTATTACTATATAGTTAATCATTAATATTAACAATATATAAGAAAATGGAATTATATTAGCAATACTTAACCCAATTAATACGAATGTTATTCCTATAAACATAAAAGATACAATTGTGCCTACCTTGCTAAAGTTCTTCTTCTCCTCACACCATTTTAAAAATGATTCAAATTTAGACTTAGCATTATTTTTATTGTTTCCTTCAATATAAAACTCTTGTCTCCACTCAATTTTATTACTTAATTCTTTTATCGAATGTTGTAATTCCTTTATTTTTTCAATAGAGTGATTTATTTTTAATCCTAGCATATCTGCTAGGATATTCTTCCCCTCTTCTGTTACAGTAGTGTTAATCATTTGAAATAATGATCCCTCTCCATATACATCTAGATCATTTGTAAATTCATTTTTTTCATCAATAAATTCCATTCCTGATTCCTCAAATGAATTAAAATCTCCATTAATTCTGTTTATACCCATTTTATTTATCTTAAGTAAGGTTTCTATTCTTCTTTTTTCATCCACTACCTTTTGATGCATTATAACTACTGCAATAAATAATGCTAATATAGCTAGTTCTAACAGTATAAATGTAATGTTTACCCCCTTAGAGTACATTAAATATCCTATAATACAAAATGCTATAAAAATAATCCCTCTTATATACCCATATAAAGATAGCTTATTTTCTATCTGTTTTTTTGAAGTTATAGCTTCTTCTAACTTATTTTCATAAAATTTTAACCCTCTCATAGTGCCATCCTTTTTTTACTTATTTATATTTTATTTTACCATAAAGTTGAAATTAAATTAATATGTAATCCTTAAAAAACTGAAATTTTATATTTTCCCTATATAATAAATTAACCGCATCACCCTATTGATGATGCAGTCTTAAGTTTAACTTTGAGCTTTTAAATTTTCATATATCTTTTCTAAGTTATACCTCATTGCTTCAATATATGTTTTCCCTTCTACCTTTGTTTCTAAACTATATATTTTCTCTACTTTAGCACCTGAATCATTTGCAAGTGTTTTTGATAGTGCCTCACTTGAACTTTGTTCTGAAAATATAGTTTTTACATTATTTTTTTTACAATAATCAACTAATGCTTCTAAGTCTTTCATATTAGGTTCCCCTTCTGAAAATACATTAGTCAATGATTTTACCGTTAATCCATAATCTCTAGCTAGATATGAAAATGCTGAATGTCCTAATACAAAATTCTTATTAGTTACTTCATTGAATTTAACCTTATATTCCTCATCTAACGCTTGTAACTCTTTCATAAATTTATTGTAATTTTCTTCATAGTAGGCTTTATTCTCAGAGTCTTCTTTTATAAGCGCCTCTTTTATGTTTTTACATTGAATTTGAGCTTCTCTTAAACTAACCCATATGTGAGGATCTGTTCCACCCTCATGATCATGATCATGGTCATGGTCATTAACCTTTATTGCATCAACTCCATTACTTGAATCAATAATTTGAGTTTTTGAAGCATCTATTGTTGTTTTAACACTATCTAACCAACCTTCCATACCAAGACCATTATAAATAAATATATTACTTTTAGTTAAAAGCTCTAAATTTCTTGGATTTGGCTCAAAATCATGTGGTTCTACACCTTCTGGTACAAAAGTTGTTACATTTACTTTCTCTCCACCAATTACTTCTACAAACTCCTTTAGTGGTGTTATTGATACAACAATATCAATTTTATCATCCACTTTTTCTTCATTAGTTCCACATCCTATTAATCCTAATGATAACACTAATGCCATTGCTAATTTTACTAACTTTACTTTCATTGCCCCTCCATCTTTTTGCATATAGTTTGCATTTACTCTTTGAATCTATATTACCTTTTTTAATAATTATTGTCAATTTTACAGTGTAATATAATTAAAATCTATTTTATTTTTTTCTAAGAGTTGCTTTTCTATTTTGTGACAAGTAAAAATTAATATTTGATTTATATTCAATGAATCAATAAAGTTTAGTACATTATCTCTTCTTTCATCATCATACTGAACAAATGCATCATCAAAAAATAAAGGATATTCAGTTCCTTTAAAAATATTATTACTAAATGCTAATCTTAAAGATAAATATAGCTGATCCTTAGCCCCATTACTTAAAAATTCTGCTGGAAAAATAGCTCCATTCTTTCTTACCTTCATTGTATAGTCTTCAGCTAAAAGAACTTCATCAAAATTTTCTCCAGCTAAGCATCTTATATTTTTAACTATATTATGGTTTAATAGAGGACCTATTTTTCCCCTAATACTAAATGAAGTTTCTTTCATTTTTTCACAGGCAACCACTAAAGCCTTAAGCTTTAATTCCTTTTCCTTAATTTCTTCTTCAATCACCCTAAGATCTTCTTCAACTTCTACTATCTTTCTCTTTCCTAAAAATCTATTATCAATGAAATTCTTTAAATCCCTAATTTCTTTCTCTATATTTATTAAGAACTCTGACCTCTTTTTTATTTCATCCTCAATTTCTTCCTCGTTATTATAAGAATAATCCATATTAACATCTAACAACTCTTTAACTTCGTCTTTTATCTCATTGATATCTCTTTCTTTAATTAATGCTAAGTAGGTTTGTTCTATACTATTTAATTCAACCAAGACTTCATTTTTTTTCTTTAACTTAACTCTTAACTCTTTTATATAATAGGATACATCTAACATATCTATATGACCTAAATCAATTTGTAGAAGCTTTCTTTTAATAGACTCCTCTTTATCAATTAACTCTCTAGATATTCTATCAATATACTCTCTTCTATTTTCTTTCTCATTTCTCTTAACTTCTAACTTAGCTATATTTCTCATATACTCATCATATTTACTTAATAGTTCTTCTATTGATGTACTATTTGATTTATCTAACCATTCTTTCAAGAACATATTATTTTGATTATACTTTATTCTATTCTCCTCTACCCCTCTTGACTTAAGCTCCTCTTCTTTAGCTTCAATTTTAATCTCTAGTTTTTCCAATTTTAGAGTAACATTTTCAAAGCTCTTTAACTTATATATTAAGTCCTCATATTTTTTAGCCCCTATTTGTTTCCCAAAAACTAATAGTTCTCGCTCTATCTCTTCTATCTCTTCTTTCAACTTATTTATAGACTCTTGTTCCTTAAGTTGAACCTGTAAGTTTCTTTCCTCTACTAAAACTTTATTAAATTGAACACCAAAGGCTATTAGTAAAACTACTCCTATCAAAGTAGCTACAAAGCCCAGATTTAGTAATGAACCTGATATAATAACTAAACATGCTATACCAATTCCACTTCCATAAATCAACTTATTTCTTTTCAAGTTTTTATGCTTATTTTCAAGGATATTGCCTCTACTCTCACCTTGATTTTTATCATGAAACTCTCTTAACTTCTCCTCATATACTGATAAGCTTTCAATAATATTTTTATTATTATTCTTTAACTCGTTATAAAATGGTATTACTTCCTTTATTGAATCATATTCTTTTTTTGTTTCTTTTATAGATTTAACCAATTCATTAGATATATTTATATTCTCCTTTATTGACTCCTGCTGAATTTTTAAAGTTAATATATCCTCTTTAAAATCCCCTTTATATGCTTTGAAAAATCCATACTCCTTTGCTAAATTATTAATTTCATTAAGAGCTTCTTCGTTACTGTCATTATCATTAATAGCTTGATTTTTTATATCTAATAAATTTAAATAATTGTTATTTTCTTCAGTTATATCATTTAGAAATTCTTCATTAATTATCTCATTACTATCCTTCATCAAGTCATTCTTTTTATTTTTAAGCTCTTCACTTTTTTTAAGGTACTCTAAAATTTCTCTATATTCTTTTTGTAGTTTCAGCTTTTTTAGATGCTTTTTATATAATTCTAAATTACTAATTTCACTCTTACAATTTAGCTTTTCATCAAGAGCCTCATTTAATCTCTTTTCTTTTTCTAAAGTTTCCTCTGCTATTTTATAGGCTTCAAACTTTTCTTGAAGCAATATATCTTTCTTTTCTTTCAATGCATCTAAGATACCTACTTTTCTTAACGTAGTTAAACTTTTAATATTCTTATTCAAAACATCAATAGCTTTTTCTATTGAAACTTCATTTTCTCCATTATGAAATAGATTAATTATTCTATCCATTATCTCTTCTTCTTTATCCTTTTCTACCTCAACTCCTAATTGAGATATAAATAAAGTTTTTGTGAATGTACTAGAATTAACACCTAAAAAATTTTTTCCAGGCTCTTCTAAATCAAAAATTTTAACCTCTTCCCCTGTTATTGCATCAAATATCTTGGAAAAATCTTCTTTCTTTGTTCTTCCAAAGCTTCTCTTTATAATATATTCCTCTGACTTATAACTAACTAAAAGCTCTCCACCTATTTTTTCACCACTTGCACTTGAGTACCTTTCCCTTAAAGAATATAGATTGCCTTTCTCTTTCTTTGTTGGTATCCCATATAGCATTGCTTTTATAAAATTTTGAATTGTACTTTTTCCCTTTTCATTTTCTCCATAAATCAAATTTGTCCCTGAAGATAAATTTAATGAAAAATCTTTGATCTTACCGAAGTTATCTATTTTTATCTTTTTAATAATCATCTAAATTTACCTCCTCTAGTGTTAAACTTTTCAATCCTAATTTTAATGCCATCTCAAGGATTTTCTTCTCTTCTTCATCATTGCACATATCAATATCATCTAATAATTTCTGAGCATACATCCCTTTTATGCTTATACTATCTCTTAATTCCTCTATATTTAATTTAACTGAGGTTTCATCTTTTATTTTACAAAAATAAAATTCATTACTTAATTTCTCTTTTATTAAATCAATATTTATATTTATGTTTTCTGAAATATCGCCTCTTAAAATAATCTTATAAAAATTATTCTTTCTTTCATGCTCTTCTTTACTAGCTATAATTTCACCAACTATTTCATATATAGAATTGCATTCAGAAATATCAACCTTTACCTCAACATATTCCCTTCTACTTGTTGGAATAAACTTAAGATTATTTGCCCCCTTTGAAACTTCGCCTAAAATAATTCCTTTTCTTCCTTGCTCATCAAATCCTCTACCCTGTGGGCAACCTGAATATGCATAATAAGTGTTATTACTTTTTAGTATTCCACTAAATTGGTGAGTATGCCCTAGAGCTATATAATCCATATTACTATTTCCTATGTCTTCAACTGTTATTGGATTATAGTGACTATTACTTGATGTAATTTCACCATGCATCACCATTAAATTTATAAAATTATTTTTAATTATCTCATCTCTTAATAATGTCTTATGTTGATACTTATTATTAAATCCTACGCCCCATACATTAGTATTTAATTTTGAAATTTCTATACTCTCCATATCGCCAGTAAATATATGCACATTCTCTGGCCAATTAACTAACTTATAAAATGATTTTGTATTATATGGATCATGGTTTCCTGGACTTATAAATATGTATATATGAGGAATTCTTAACAGTTCCCTTTCTATATATTTTAATGTATCTCTATTAACAGTTAAGTTATCAAAAACATCTCCCGCAATTAATAAAATCTGAATACTACTTTTTATACATAAGTCAATTATATTTGAAAAAACTTCTCTTATTTCTTCTTTACTTCTTAATGCTAAATCTCCATTAAATTCCTTAAAAGGAGTATCAAAGTGTATATCTGCACAATGTAAAATTTTAATCTTATCCATATCTTCACCTCTTCGAACCTTTGTTCTATTTTAACATATTTCCCCTTAAAATGAATACCTAAATTTTACTTTTCAAATATAATTTTAAAAACAAAATAAAAAGGAGGACTTTCGTCCTCCCCTGGTAGTTGAATACTTAGTATGGTGGTGTGCTATCCACAGTAATGTTTTCTAAAATAATTTACTGGTAGGTATGGTTATTTTAGATGGTTTTCGTATTCTTCTACCATTCTTTTTACCATTTCGCCACCAACGGAACCACATTGTCTTGAACTTAGATCTCCATTATAATCTGAAAATGGAACTCCTAATTCATTTGCTACTTCATTTTTGAAAGCAGCTAAACCATTTTTTGCTTCTGGAATTAATGCTTTATTTGACATTGCAAATCCCTCCTTAGGCCATTTGGTGATTGTAAGTTAGTAAATTTAATTACTCACCTTACACTATTATGTTAACCTATTAACACATTAATATTCTATGTAGTTTTTGGAGTTAATTCTAAATATTTCATTACTTAAATTATGTAAAAAAGGAACCCTATAAATAGAGTTCCTTTATATGCTAATAAAATTATTTAGCTTCTGATTTCATAGCTTTATCAACTACGTCAACATATTCTTTAACTTTTATTGATACACCTGAAACAGCATCAGTGTTTCCAGCATCGTTAGTGTAAGTAACCTTTGTTAAATCGAAGTTGTTTTCCTTAATGAAAGCTTCTAACATATCGATTTGCTTATGCCATGCATTAGCTTCTCCTTGTTTCATTACATACTTACCTTCTTCTGATTGCTTTGACTTAGTAGTTCCATCAGTGTTCTTAACATCGATGTTTACGTCAACTGGCTTACCGTTTTCATACTTAACTTCTGCAACAGTAGTACCCTTGTCCCCTGCAACTTCTCCAGTTTTAGTTCCTGTAAAGCTATCAGCCTTGTCTCCTCCACATCCAACTAGTGCAAAAGCAACTGTAGCTACCATTAATAGTGATAATACTCTTTTTTTCATTAGAATTCCTCCAACTTTTTAATTTCAGTAAATGTTATCATACAGCCCTATTATAGTTGATTGTTACTTTTTTGTCAACTTTCGATATATTTATGTATTTTTCCTTATAAAAAATTCATATTTTTTAATAATTTTATTTTTTATTAAACTTTTCTATATATTTTTAACACCAATTTTTATTTAAATATAAAAAAAGTTAGTAAATTTCTTTACTAACTTTGTGGCAGGGGCAGTAGGATTTGAACCCACAACCAATGGTTTTGGAGACCACTACTCTACCGTTGAGCCATACCCCTAAGACATATAATATCATACCATATAATTTTATATGTGTCAATGACTTTATTTTATTAAAATCTCTTGTTAATTTATTTTATTTGATTTATAATTATTTTGATAATCAAATAATTTTAAACTCAAATTAAGGAGAGAAAAATAATGAATATACCAGAATTAAGAATCGGGAATTTAGTTGCTAAACTTCCTATAATACAAGGAGGTATGGGCGTTGGAGTTTCACTTTCTAATTTAGCTTCTGCAGTTGCTAATGCTGGAGGAATTGGAGTTATTTCAACTGCTCAAATAGGTTATTTAGAAAATGATTTTGACAAAAATCCTGAAATTGCAAACTTAAGAGCAATAAAAAAACATATAACATTAGCTAGAGAAAAAAGTAAACACGGTATTTTAGGTGTTAACATAATGGTTGCTACAAAAAACTATGCTGAATATGTTAAAACAGCTATTGATTGTGGCATAGACTTAATAATTTCTGGAGCAGGGCTCCCTACACAATTGCCTAAGATTACCAAGGGACATAACGTAAAAATAGCTCCTATAGTATCTTCTCTAAAGGCTGCTAAGGTTATACTAAAACTTTGGGATAAGCATGATAACACGACTGCTGATGTGGTTGTAATTGAAGGACCTAAAGCAGGTGGACATCTTGGATTCCATAAAAATGAGTTAAGTGAAGAAAGCTTTAATTTCGATAAAATTATCACAGATATTATAGATGAAGTTAAAGTTTATGAAAATAAATATAATAAAGAAATACCTGTAGTTGTTGCTGGAGGAATTTTTGATGGTAAAGATATAGCTCACGTTCTATCACTTGGAGCTAAAGGTGTTCAAATGGCCACTAGATTTGTTGCTACTGAGGAATGTGATGCATCACTTGAATTTAAAACTGCTTATATAAATGCAAAATCTACTGATGTTCAAATTGTAAAGAGTCCTGTTGGTATGCCAGGTAGAGCTTTATCAAATGCTTTTGTAAAAAGAACCGAAGAAGGTCCTATTAAAGTTACAAAATGTTTTAACTGCTTGCAACCTTGCAATCCTGCCACAACTCCATATTGTATTACTGAAGCTTTAATTAATGCTGTTAAAGGGAACATAGATAATGGATTAATCTTTTGCGGTGACAATGTAAGTAAAGTTGATAAAATAGTAAAAGTACAAGACTTAATGAATGAATTATCTTCTGATTTAACTAAATATATTAGTTAATTTTTTTAGGCTAACCTTATCACTATTGATAAGGTTAGCATTTAAGACAACTATTTATATATTACACCCATATCATTTCTTGCCTTATCCATAATATCCATAACAATTAATGAACTTTCGAGAGTTGTTTTCATAGATTCAATTTTATTTTTTTCGATTAAGTCTATAAATTCTTTCACCTCATAATAGATATCTAATGGTACTTGTTCCTTAGATAATAACTCTTCACTCCCATCTCTATAAATTATCTTAACTTCTTCACATGTAGTAATTTTATTTATTACTATTGTTCCATCCTCTCCTTGAATTTCTGATGGCATATATGAATTAGTTATTTTTGAAAAATTTATAACTCCTTGAAAATCATCATATTCACAATTAACTGTGCCCTGTCCATCTACACCAGTGTACAATAACAGTCCACATGCCCAAACCTCTTTAGGCTTTCCAAATAAAGCTACCATTGGATGTATTCCATAAACACCTATATCCATTAGTGCTCCATTAGCTAACTCTGGTTTAAATGCATTCTCAATTATTCCATTTTTAAAGTTATCATATCTAGAGGAATATTGGCAATTATTTGCTATGTATTTTCTTATTTTACCTATTTTATGAATATTATTTTTAATGCTTATAAAATTAGGAAGAGCTATAATTCTCATAGCTTCCATTAATAATGTATTATTCTCCTTAGCAACCTTAACCATTTCATTCGCTTCACTTAAATTTCCTGCAAAAGCTTTTTCACATAATACCGATTTACCTGCCTTCAATGCCATTATAGCTTGCTCACTATGTTTTGAATTTGGAGATGCTATATATATTGCATGAATATTATCATCCATTATCATTTCTTCTAACTCTGTGTATAGTTTAACATTTGAATATCTCTCTAAAAACTTTTCTCCTGTTTCCTTAGTTCTTGAATATAACCCTTTAAATACAAATCTTTTATCTAATGTAGCTCCCTCAAGGAACCACTGTGATATTTTCCCTGTTCCAATTATCCCAAAATTGATTTTTCCACTCATAAATTCACCTCATTTTATGATTATATAAAAAAAACTAGTAAACTTAGTTTACTAGTTTTGTGGCAGGGGCAGTAGGATTTGAACCCACAACCAATGGTTTTGGAGACCACTACTCTACCGTTGAGCCATACCCCTTTAGACAAGATTGATTATATACTATTAATTATTAAAAATCAATCCTTTTTTATAAATTTATATTTACTAATATATTTATATTGTAATATATTAACTCTTTAAAAGATTTATTACAATCAAAGTTTTGCAACGTTACAACATTATTTAATAACTTGTCTAGCTCTATTAAATCCTCACTATCCTTTATTACAATAACCTGCTCTGGATTTAATTTATTCTCTTTTATTACAGTACTTATATTTCCATCATAAGTCTTTATATAATCTAACTTTAAGTTGTTTAATAAATAATCAAACGAATCTCCAACAACAATAAATTTATGTTCACTTAACTTTTCAAGCTCTAATTTATAAGTTTTATTTAATTCATCTATTTCCCTAATGGCCTCATTGTAATTATCTTCATAAAACTGCCTATTCTTAGGATCTCTATCTTGAATAGCAGATTTAACATTATATAAAGCTATTTTATATTCTTCTATACCTAACCAATAATATGGATTTTCAACTGATTTATCACCTTTTTTTATCGTGCTTGTCCTTATTCCTCTTGAAATGTTTATAATGCCTAAATTCCCTTTTTTAAGAGTATCTATAAATCCATTCATCCAAGGTTCAAATCCATTACCTGTATACAAAAACAAATCCATATTTGATACATTATTTATTATTCCTTCTGAAAACTCAAACTTATTAATATCTTCTTCATTTGATAGCATATATTGAACATTATGTTTATCTTTAACTATGTCTTTAACTAAATAATATTGACACTTATTTGTAGTCATTATGTTTAAATAGATTTCCCTATTATCTACAATTCCACCCTCTGTATTTGCAGATAAAGTTGTTTCTGCCTGTCCCAACCCTATGAACATAAAAATCGTTACAGCTAGCAAAAAAAAGGTAACCTTTTTCATATTGCCGCACCTCCATAAATTTTAACCCATCTCAACCCAATTTTATTATAATACTTTTTTTCTAGTAATTATATACAAATTTATTACAATTTTAATATTATTACTTAACAGTATACTGATTTTACTATTAAATCATACTTTTTTCAACTATTATATGCACTTATGCTTATACATCCCTTTTCAATTCCATATTTTTTGGATAAAATATAAATGTTATTATTAAATTTAAAGTTTATAAAAACAGAGAGGAAACCTTTTATGTTATTTGAAGTTTTTAGTATAGAAGAAACAACTAAAATTGGAATTTATTTAGGGAATTTATTAAACCCTGGGGACATTGTTTGCCTAACTGGTGATTTAGGAACTGGCAAAACTCATATTTCTAAAGGAATTGCACAAGGTTTAGGAATTACAGAAAATATAACTAGTCCTACTTTCACAATTGTTAATGAATATGATAGTGGTAGACTAAAACTTTATCACTTTGATGTTTATAGAGTTAGTGATCCAGATGAAATATACGCAATTGGATTTGATGACTACATTTTTTCTAATGGTGTATCTTTAATTGAATGGGCAAATTATATTGAAGATATTTTACCTAGAGAGTATATCCATATACATATAGAAAAAGATTTAACTAATGGAGAGAACTTTAGAAAAATACTTATCAATAGTTATGGAGAGAAATATTCATATATAAAGGAGATAAAAATATGTTAGTGCTTTCAGTTGATTCATCATCACAAGTTGCAACTTGTGCATTATTAAAGGATAATATTTTACTTGGTGAATATGTTATTAATGAAAAACGTGAACATTCAGTAATATTAATGCCTCTTATTCAACAAATTTTACAAGACCACAATCTTTCTATTAAGAATGTTGATGGTTTTGTAGTTTCTAAAGGTCCTGGATCTTTTACTGGTTTAAGAATTGGTATGGCAACTATAAAAGGATTAAGTATGGGATCTTCTAAGCCTTATGTGAGTGTTTCTAGCTTAGATGCTTTAGCACTTTCTGGAGGATATTTTGATGGGATAATATGTTCAATGATGGATGCTTTAAGGGATAGTGTTTACACTTGCCTTTATAAAAATGTTGATGGTAAACTTGAGAAATTAATTGATTACTCTCCTCTTGATTTAGAAGAGTTAATGACATTACTAAAAGAGAAAAATGAGAGGGTTTTATTTATTGGTGATGGGGCAATAAAGCATAAAGAATATATTACAACTAATTTTTCTAATTGTGTTTTCCCTCCTAATCATTTAAATATTGTTAGAGCCTCTTCTTTAGGTGAAATAGGAATGAATTTGTTAAAAAGTGGAGTTTATGATGATGATAATTCATCTCCTCTATATTTGAAAAAACCTCAAGCTCAAAGGGAACTTGAACAAAGGATGGGGATGTTAAATGGACTTAACCATTAAATTAATGGATGCTTCTCACATAGATGAGGTTATTAAGATTAGCGAAGTGAGTTTCCCTGTTTCTTGGAGCCTTGATAGCTTTAATAGGGAGCTTACTAACCCTTTAGCTAAATATGTTGTAGCTATATCCAATAATAAGGTTATTGGATTTGCTGGTATTTGGATTATTCTAGACGAGGGACATATTACTAATATAGCTACACTTCCAGATTTTCGTGGAAAAGGTGTTGCTACAAAACTTTTAGAACATCTTTTAGAACTATCTAAAAGCCTTAATTGTGTTGCAATTACTTTAGAGGTTAGAAAATCTAATATAATTGCCCAAAAGCTTTATGAATCTGCTGGATTTGTGAATGAAGGTGTTAGAAAAGGATACTACGAAGACAATAAAGAAGATGCTATTATAATGTGGAAAAGATAATTTTAATAGAAAAAGCTGTATCAAGCAAATGATACAGCTTTTTTTTAATTTAATTCAGTTAATGGCGCTTTTACTGCTTTCTTTCCAAAATTTGAATCAACTTTGAAAATTGCCACTGATAATTTTTTATATAATACATATGTTACTATTCCAAGTAATACTGACTTTATTCCGTTGAAAGGTAACAACCCTGCAACTACATAATTTACTGCTGCTGACCCTGTCATAGGCATTCCATATGCTGGTAATAAGAAATATAAATTTGCTATTATCCCTACAACCTCCATAGACAATCCTCCAACAACCATACCTATAATAGCTGTCTTCTTACTCTTACTTCTCCAATAAATATATGTTGCTGGTAATATAAAGCTTATTCCAATAACAAAATTAGCTATTTCTCCAACAAAAACTGTTTGTGTTCCAGTTAATAATAAATTTAATAATATTTTCATTCCCTCAATAGTAACTCCTGCTAATGGACCGAAAGCGAATCCTCCCATTAATGCTGGTACATCACTTAAATCGATTTTCAACCACGGAAATGCTGGAATTAGTGGAAATTCCAAATACATTATTACAACTGCAATAGCACTTAATAATGATATTTTTACAAATTTACTTAAGTTTTTAGTTTTTTGATTCATTTTTTTATTCCTCCCAAAAGTAATCTTCTGGGTAAACAAAGCATTGCTTATAAAATAATAAAACCCTGTTATAATAAAATATAACAGGGCAAATAAACTTAAATAGCATACTATAAGCTTTTCTTTGTTACCTTCTTTCATCCAGACTATACTGTCGGTATCGGAATTTCACCGATTCATGCATAACTATGCTCGCGGACTTTACCGCCGGTGGGGAGTTACGCCCCGCCCTGAAGATATTATTTATTTAATTTAATGTTATTATACATTATTGTTAAAATAAAGACAAGCCTATATTTTATAAAGTTAATGTTTTTTCTTTCATTTCAAGTAAAACACAATCTTGTCCAACAGTAACTTTTCCACCTTTTAATACCTTAGCAAAAATACCATTAGTAGGCATTATACATTGCCCTACTTGATAGAATATTGCACATTTATCATGACACTTCTTTCCAATTTGTGTTACCTCTAATAAAACATCCCCAATTTGTAGTTGTTGTCCTATTGGTAGCTTATTTAATTCTACTCCAGATATTACTAGATTTTCTCCAAAAGCACCAAAATCAACATTTGCTCCTTTATTTCTAAAGTCCTCAATTTTTTCAAGAGCTAATAAACTTATTTGTCTATGCCATTTTCCTGCATGAGCATCCCCTTCTATACCGAAGTCCTCTATGATGTTTACCTCATCAACCATTACCTTTGAAGTTCCTTTTTCTTTACTTGTACATATTGCTATAACTTTACTCATTATTTCATCCTCCAATTTGATTCATAAATTTTATCTCGCTGTTTTTATCACTTTTATTAAACAAGTGTTTTTCTGGTTTATCATATATTGTTTTGTAAATTACCTTTGTCAACTCTTCTTCTGAAATACCATTTCTTATTATTTCTCTTAGATCTGTTCCATAATTAAAATGTAAACATTGTTTAAGGAATCCCTCTGAAGTAATTCTAATTCTATTACAGTCCTCACAAAAACAATTGCTTATTGCACTTATGAAGCCTACCTTTCCTAATGCCCCATCTAATTTTATGTATGCTGCTGGGCCTGATTTTTTCTCTTTATCTATTAAAGTATAATTGCTGTAATTCGCTTTAATAATTTCTCTAATTTTATCATTAGAAACACCCTTATGATTTTTTCCAACTCCTATTGGCATTAACTCAATAAATCTAACATCTACTAACTTATTTCTAGTTAAATTTATAAAATCTATTATTTCGTCATCATTTATTCCTTGTACAATTACAGTGTTTATTTTAACTTTTACACCTAATGATATTCCCTTATCTATGGCTTCCATAACCTTAGATAACTCACCATACCTAGTTATTTCTTTAAATTTGTCACCCTTTAAAGAGTCTAGACTAATATTAACACCTTTTAATCCATGTTTATATAGTTCTTCAAGCTTATCTCCTAATAAAACACCATTCGTAGTTAAATATATTTCTTCAATGCCATCTATTTCATTTATATCTTCTACTAAAGTAACTATATCTTTTCTAACTAAAGGCTCCCCTCCAGTAAGTCTTATTTTCTTTATACCAACCTTGGATGAAGCTTTTATTACTTTTAAAAATTCATCATTCGTTAATTTATCATTACCTTCTAGGAAATTAACATCTCCATCTTCCATGCAATAAATACATCTTAAATTACAATTATCAGTTACCGATACCCTTAGATAATCGATTTCCCTGTTGTATCTATCCCTCATATATATACTAGAGTGATTTATTCAAAAAAATTAAATTCTCCACTCTTTCCTCCTGTTTTCTTTAATAAATGAGTACCTTCAATTACCATTCTTTTATCTACAGCTTTACACATATCATATATTGTTAATGCTGCAACAGTAGCTGCCGTTAGTGCTTCCATCTCTACACCAGTTTTATCAACAATCTTTACAGTTGCCTTAATATTGATACATGCTTCCTCTTTATTAATATCAAAGTCTACATTACAGCTTGATATCATTAATGGATGACACATTGGTATTAAATTAGAAGTTTGCTTGCATGCCATTATCCCTGCCACTCTAGCTACTCCTAAAACATCACCCTTTCCAATTTTACCTTCTGATATAAGTTCTAAAGTTTCATTACTAACCTTAATCTTTGAAACTGCAATTGCTACTCTTTCTGTCTTGTTTTTTTCTGACACATCAACCATTCTTGCATTTCCACTTTTATCGAAATGAGTTAATTTATTATCCATATTACTACACCTTACTTTCCAAAATTACAATGTGGGAATGTACATACCTTACAATCTAAGCAAAGTCCACCATGACCATACTCCACAATATCTCTTAATGATAATTTTTCATCTGCTAAAATTCTTGGAAGAACTAAGTCTAATACAGTTCTCTTTGAATACATAGCACAACTAGGAACACCTAGTATTGGCACTCTATTATAGGCTAATAAAAACATAGCCCCTGGTAACACTGGAGAACCATAAGTTATTAACTCTCCACCACTTTCCTTTATTGCAGTTGGTGTTACATCATCTGGATCAACGCTCATTCCACCTGTGCATATTATTAAATCTATATCTTGTTCTATTGCTTTTTGTATTTCTTCTTTGATCATCTCTTTATCATCTGGAAGAATAACTTGCTTTACAACTTCTCCTCCATAATATCCAAGTTTACTTTGAATTACTGGAAGAAAAGCATCTTTAATTCTACCTTTATAAACTTCATTACCTGTTGTTATTAATAGGCACTTTTTAGGCTTTATTTCATCAACCCAAATTATTTTTTCTTTTATAAGCTTTTCTGCTTCTATTATTTTATTTTCATCTATTATTAACGGAATTACTCTTGTTGCTCCAACCTTTTCACCCTTTTTTATTGGTGTATTATTATGAAGTGTTGATACAATAATTTCTCCTAAACTATTAAGGTCTAATAATCTTTCTTTATCAACTCTTAATATTCCATGAATATCTGCATAAAAATCTATTTTTCCTTCTTTTATTTCTTGGGAAATTGTTATTCCTTTTCCAATTGTAATATCTTTTACTCTTATAGCTGCATCATTTTCATGTAACTGACCCTCTTTAGGCTCCCATACATATATATGTTCTTTCCCAATTGATAAAAGTTTTTCTATATCCTCTTCTTTAATTACATGACCCTTTTTAAATAATCTACCTTTGAACTCTCCTGGTATGATTTGTGTAACATCATGAGATAATATTGATCCTATGGCATCCTCAACTTTAATCATCTTCATATAGTTCTTCCTCCTTTGTTACTCTAGTTTGATTTATAATCTGTTTCAACCTTTTTCTTAACTAAAGTATTATAAATACTCATTAAAAATATTGATGTTATTAATACTATCATTAATATTTTCATTGCTTCCCCATTATTATTTCTTTCAATTGCATAGTACATAGCCATTGGTAAGGTTTGTGTTTTCCCTGGAATATTCCCAGCTACTAATATAGTTGCACCAAATTCTCCAAAGGCTCTTGCAAATGATAATAATATCCCACTTAGGATTCCCTTTTTTCCTAATGGCAATATTATTTTTGTTAAAACAATAACCTCATTTGCCCCACAATCCCTTGCTGCATTTTTTATATCATCATCAATTTCTAAAAGTGCTATTTTAATATTTTGATACATTATTGGTAATGTAACAACGATACTTGCTATAATTCCTGCTGTTATAGTAAATATTATTGATATATCATAGCTTTTGTATAAATAATTCCCTATAATTCCGTTCTTTCCCAATATAATTAATATGATATATCCTATTGCTGAAGGAGGAATAAACATTGGTATTATAATTAATCCTTCTAAGTATTTTCTATAATTCTCTTTGATATTTTTTAATCCCCACACCAGCACCATTGAAATTAATAAGGTTATTATTACTGATGGTATTACAATTTTCAATGAAATTATAGTGGCATCTAATATCATAACCTACTCCTTTAATTCAAAGCTATATTCCTTAAATATATCTTTTCCTTTACTTGAAGTTATAAATTTCATAAACTCCATACAATCCTCTGAATTCTTATACCCTTCAATAATAGCTCCTGTATATATAATTTCTTGATGTAAATTTTCATCTATCTCTAATAGAATTTTAGCATTTTTCATATTAACAGTATCACTTTTATAAACAAAACCCAACTGTGCTTCTCCTCTTTCCACGTAAGATCTAACTGATGTTACATCTTTAGAGAAAACTAGTTTTTCTTTTATATCATCATATATGTTTATTGACTCTAAACTTTCCTTCGCATATTCCCCTGCTGGAACTGTTGAAGATTCTCCAATTGCAATTTTCCCATTTATTTTTTTCAAATCATGCAAATTTTCTATGGTTGTATTTAGACTATCTTCACCTATTAATACTAGCTTATTTTTCAAGGTTATTCTTTTCCCTTCTTCCTTAACAAGACCCTCTTCCATTAATTCATCAACATATTTATCGTTTGCTGATATGAATATCCCAATATTAGCTCCATTATATATTTGTTTCTTTAATGTACCTGACCCTCCAGTATTAATATTAACTTTAATATTAGTACTACCTGTAAACTCATCGCTTAACTTCTTTATTGGGTCATATAAACTTGCAGCTACACTTATATCTATTTCTCTATTTTCTTTAGTTGAACAAGACTGTAAAGTAAATATCATAATTATAATTAATAAAATACCTATTTTCTTGCGCACTCTTTTGCCTCCCCAAGTAATATATCTATTCCATGTTTTATATCATCTAATACAAAATCTAAAGCTTCCATGCAAGCTTTTGGGCTTCCAGGTAGATTTACTATTAATGTATCTTTTCTTATGCCTGATTTCGCTCTTGATAACATAGCTCTTTTAGTAATTTGAATACTAAAATATCTAATTGCCTCACAAATTCCTGGTGCTTCTCTTTCTATAACAATAGAAGTTGCTTCTGGAGTTATATCTCTTTTAGAAAACCCAGTTCCTCCCGTTGTTAAAAGTAAATTTACCTTTAGTTCATCACACATATATTTAAACTCTTGTGATAACATATCCTTATCATCTGGTAATACTATCTTTCTTATAACCTGAAATCCTTGCGCTTCTACTATTTCTCTTATTACTTCTCCACTTTTGTCTTCTCGTTCTCCTGCATAACCCTTATCACTACTTGTAACTATTCCAACTGTATACACTATTTTTCCTCCAATTCTTTTAGCTCAATAGGGGTATTTATATTAAAAAAATCCCTATCTTCAAATCCTTTGTTTTCAACTTCTTGAACTACTTTATAATTAAAATTTATTATCATTCTTTGAAGTTTATTATTACCTTTTCTGATATTTTCTTCAATTTCACTTGCAATACTTTTAGAGTATATCGCACACAATGGCTGAAGCTTATCCTTTAGCTTAGGTATTAATATTTCATAATCCTCATTTATTTTAGAGAGCCCATTTAATATTTTTCCCGATGTTATTGGCATATCACATGCTATACATAAACACTTTTCATTTGAACAATTTAAAAGAGCAGAATGTATGCCTGATATAGGTCCATTTCCTAAGTGAATATCTGAAAATACTTTAACACCAAACCTTTCATAAGGCTCCTTATCATTGGCAATTATAATTATTTCTTTAAACTCCTTGCCATTTTCCATTATATTTTCAATAAAAGTTTTTTCTTTATAGTTAAGAAATGCTTTATTGTTGTAGTTCATTCTACTACTTTTTCCACCTGCTAAAATTGCTAGTGTTTTATTACTCAATTTTGTCACCTCTTATATTTCTATAATATTAACTATATCTCCCTTTTTAACTCCAGAGTTACCACCTTCTAATTCTACTAAGCAATTAGAGTCTTTAACCGAGCTTAATATTCCATTCCCACTTTTCACTTGAGTTATTTCAACAAATCTACCATCAACTGTTGAAAACACTCTCCCCCTTAAAAATCTTCTCTGAGGACTCTTTTTTAAGAAGTAATTTGTTAACCTTGCTTTTTCTCTATTAATGCTTATTTGTCTTTTTCCAGATAACTTAAATAAAATGTTTTTTGCTATCAATTCAAAAGTGGTTAATGCTGCTGTTGGA
Source organism: Clostridium sp. (assembly GCA_051653165.1). Lineage (GTDB taxonomy): Bacteria > Bacillota > Clostridia > Clostridiales > Clostridiaceae > Clostridium. Next base: position 33,598 of record JBOFVP010000172.1, on the reverse strand, counting down.
TTTCCAGATAAACTTATAATAACCTTTCCATTATAGGTACTTAATAACATAGCTGATCCTGGCTTTATTTTTAACTTCCAAAATACTTTTTCCCCACCAATAAAATCAACGGCTTCTTTTATTAAATCCTTTTCTCCTACTGATGCTCCACCTGTGGTTATAACTATATCTGAAAAGTTTAATGTTTCTTTTATTTCTTCACCTAATTCTCTATAGTCATCATTTATATGGGATATATTAGAACATTCATAACCTAACTCTTTTATTCTTGAAATAATTGAATATTTATTACTATTAAATATTTTTCCATATTCCAATTCCTTATCCACATCTAAAACTTCATCACCAGTACTTATAAATGAAATTCTAGGTTTTCTAAATACTTCTACAGTATTTATTCCACTACTAGCTAGAAGCCCTATATCACTGTAATTTAAGTTCTTATATTCTTTAACTAAAATATCTCCTACTGAGATATCTTCTCCTATTTTACAAACATTCTCACCATTTTTAAGCTCTTTATTTATTATTATTGATTCTCCAGCTATAGTAACATCTTCTTGCTTTATTACACAGTTTGCCCCATTTGGAATAGGTGCACCTGTCATAATTTTTATAGCTTCATTCTTATCTAAAATCTTTTTTGAAGCTCCTCCTGCAAAAACTGTATCCACTACATTAAAAATCTTCTCATTATTAGATGTATCCTCATAATTAATTGCAAATCCATCCATTGCTGATTTATCAAATGGAGGATTGTTTATTAATGTTTGTATATCCTTTGCAACTATTCTATTTAACGAATCTATTAATGATACTTTTTCAGTTCCTATGTTATTGACTATAGCATTTATTATATCAATACCTTCTTCTAAGGTTATATTATATTTCATATTCTTCCCTCGCATAGAAAAAAAGCTTATTACTGTGCTTTGGGCAAAAGTAATAAGCTTAATTAAAATAATTTTATTAAACTATTAATTTTCCTTCCCAACTGTGGAGATAAATTCCTTTCGTCATTTACCCTGTGAACTAGATATAATTCAGGTATAAGCTCCATAGAAAATTCTTTAGGCAACTTATACTCTGGAAAATACATTATTAAATTATAAATTCATTTTCTTTCTCAATTAAATCAACTAAATAAGTATAATTTTCCTTATTTACAACTTCAACATTTTTAATATCTAGACATTCATTTGAAGCAATAGCTATAAGCTTGCTTAATGGAGTTATTATTTCGTTACTTACTCCTTCTCTATATACTTCAATTTTTCTTAAAGCACTTTTTTTATATCCTTCAACTAAAATAATATCCTTATCTTTTACTAATGACAATATCTCAGATAAATCTTTTTCCTCTGAAACTTCCTCTATCATTGCAAATCTATTTTTTGATGATATTATTACTGTTTCTGAACCAGCTTCTCTATGTCTATATGTATCTTTTCCTTTTTTGTCAATATCAAAGCCATGAACATCATGTTTTATTGTTGCTACACTATACCCTCTTGCTCTCAACTCTTTAATTAATCCTTCCATTAGAACAGTTTTCCCCACATTGGAGCCTGTTCCAACAACATTAATTACTTTAGCCATACTATTTCTTATTTTTCCTAGTATTTACTAAGTAACTAATTCCTATGCTTAATTCAAATAACAATACCATTGGCACTGCTAAAAATGTTTGAGAAACAAAATCTGGTGGCGTTATAACTGCCGCAACAACAAAGATTCCCAATATAACAGCTTTTTGATACTTAATCAATAACTGTGGCGTTACTAACCCTACTATTGATAATAAAAATATTACTATTGGCATTTCAAATACTAATCCAAAACATAAAAGCATTGTGCTAATAAACGAAACAAATGCATCTATTGAAATCATAGATTGAATTCCTGAAATACTTATATTCACGAAGAAGCTAATAGTTATTGGTAATACTACCTTATAGCAGAAAACTACTCCACCTAGGAAAAATACTATCCCTAGTATTAAAGAAAGAAAGATATATATTTTTTCTTTTTTATACAACGCCTTAGATACAAATAGCCATATCTGTAAAATTGTTATTGGTGAGCTTAATACTACACCAAACGTAAGTGATAACTTTACATATACTATAAATAATTCTGCTGGCGCTATGTAAACAAGGTTCATACCATTACTTAAATTTAAAATTAACTCTGCAATTTTATCTACAAATTGATAGCAAAGTAAACTTGCAAGTAAATTTACTATGACTATTATTATCAACCTTTTTCTTAGCTCAGATAAATGGTCAACAATAGTTTGTTTATTTTTTTTATTACTCACAGTTTCAACTCCTAAAACTATTCTTTGTCTTCTGAATCTTCTTCAACTAGATTATTAATTTCTTTTTGAGCTTGTGTTGCTCCTTTTCTGAACTCTTTTATTGCTTGCCCTACTGATTTACCTATTTGTGGTAGCTTTGATGGCCCAAATATAACTAAAGCTATAGCAAGTATTAATATTAATTCTCCAGCACCGATTTTTCCAAACATATTGATTACCTCCAAAATTTAATTTTCATTTGTATTTTTTATTTAGTTAATTCTCCAAGAACATTTTTATCTTCTAAAACAAATTCATTGGTGAAATCCGCTACTATTTTAAAGTATTCTACTTGTGTATCATTTATTATGTCGTTAGTAAACTCAGCTATCCAACATGATAAATGTTCCCTTAAGAAATCATATTGATTCTTCAATAGTCTTTGAACAGCTGCAATATTTTCTTCTTCTATCATTTTTACTGTATGATAGCTTAAATAGTACATAAACTCTAACTCAAATCCTATAAAATCATCTGGCTCAATTCCTAATGTATTTATTTCTAGACCCATTGTCTTATATATATTTCTAACTTCATTTGTATTCTCACCAAATAGCCTTTTAGTTGATGTTCTATAAACTGACTCATATGGTGGAGCAATAACTTTCTTAGGACCTAAGAATAATCTTGCATATTCTATATCTATATCTTCTTTTAGGTCGTTAATATTATTCTCTTTTAGCTTTGCAAAGTATTCTATAAATTGACCTTCTTTAACTGGAATACTATCATCAACCTCATAACTTTTACATATAGTTGATATTTCTTTTAATGTTTCACATGTTGGCTCCTTTAAATATAAACTTTTAAGCCAATAATACATGCTACATCTATAGTCCATATATTCCTTTAATAGGATTAAATCCATACACTCACCCCTATCTTTATATTAGTTTTTGCATATTGCACAAATTCCATTATCATCTTCTTGAATTGCATCTCCACACACCTTGCAACTTAAAGATGAAATATTAAATTTGTCCACATGCTTCATGTCACTACTAAGTTTTTTCACTGTTGTTATTGCCTTTTCCATACATACTGTTTGACAAAGCTTACAGTGAGTACACTTTCTATATTTATGTATAAATTGACGTTGCCCTTCTTCTGTTATCCTTATTTCTATAGCTGAATTTGGACATAATTTTTCACAGATTCCACAGCCATAGCAATTATTATTAACACTTAGGCCACACCAACCATAATTTTCAACTTTATTATTTTGTTTTTCAAGCTCATTTATTTTCTGAATCAATATACTTCTATAAATACGCCCATTATCATTTTTTTCAAAATCTATAGGCATAATTGTTGTCATAAACCTTTTTGATTCTTCTCCAAATATTTTTAGCAATTCTCTTCTTGATACTTCCTTTACTGGTATTTTATCCGATTCCTCTATTAATATAACGTTATTATTATATTTTTCCTCACCAATAAAGTTTTTTAATTTATTAAGATTTATTAAAATTTCTTGATAAGCCTCTGTATTATCACATTCCTTACATTTACTTAGACTTATTGTTAACTTATTTTCTAATGTTATATAAGCTAAAAACTCCCAAGGTAAACTAGCAATACACTTTAATGTATAATCTGCTATTTCCCCTTTTGTTTCACATCCAATAGAAACATCATCTAATTTTGTTATTATATTATATTGTCCCTCTACCACTTCTAAACGTGGTACTGTTGTTCCAGTAGGACATACTGTTGTACATATATTGCAGTTTTGACATAGCTTATCATCTATTTCTATACCACTATTATTTGATATGGCTTTTTTAGGACAACAATTAATGCATTTATCACAAGGTTGTCTTCTCTGCAACTTATTAATACATCTATTTTTCTTTACAATTGGTGTTTGATTTTCAGCCATTTTATTTATTATGTACTTTGAAAAAATACCGCCAATCAAAAAATTCACCTCTTTATCATTAATTAATTCATAGGGCTTAAAGCCCTATGAATATTATAATTATTTTTTCATTATGAATCTCATTGAAGGATTAGTATCATGAATTTCAAATCCATGACCTTCTCTAGTTCCAACCTTATCTAACTCTGAAAGTTCTCCATATGTTAAAACCTTCATAGGACATGCTTCAACACATGCTGGTTTTTCCCCTACTGCTAATCTTTCTTTACATAAATCACATTTGTGTGATACCTTTTTATTTTGATTAAACTTAGGTGCTCCATAAGGACATGCTTTAACACAGTTCTTACATCCTACACAAGTGTTATAATCTGTATCAACTATTCCTGTTTCTTCATCCTTTGTTATAGCTCCAACTGGACATTTTTCCATACACGCTGGTTTTTCACAGTGTAAACATCCCAAAGTTATATATGGACCCATTTCCTTATGTTCAAAACTATCTGCTACACGAAGATATTCTCTTGCTTCTGAATAGTTTTTAGCTTGACAAGCTGTTTGACACCCTTGACACCCTATACAATATCTTTGATCAAGTAAAAAACCTAATTGCTTATTTGCCATCTTTTAATCCACCCTCTCTAATTATGCTTTTACTACTTCTACTAAATTTGAATGGAATGCTGAACCTTCTCCAATTTCTGATAATTGGTCTGGCGTAGTAGAATTAATATTTGAACCATCTAATAGTTTACCCCATGGACATCCATAAGACATTATTGTTCCTTGTAATGCTTTTTCATTTGCAATCTTAACATTTAATTTACATTGTCCACGATCATTTTTAATGATTACTTCTTCGCCCTCTTTAATTCCTCTTGTTTCAGCATCAACTGAGTTCATATAAACTACTGGCTTTTGCATTATCCCTTGTATATGTGGTAATTGTGATAATTGTCCATTTATTAAGTTCTTTGTGTGTAATGTTAAGAACTGTAATGGGTATTTAGCTAGTATGTTCTTATCACCATTTAATGACTCTTCTGGTGCAACATGTTGTACAACTGGGTGTAATCCATGTTCTTTTTGTAATGTTTCTGAGTAGAACTCAATTTTTCCTGATGGTGTTGGGAACTTCATTCCTTCAAATGGTACTGGAGGAGTGATCTTCTTCCAATGGTTTTTCTTTAACTCTTCATAAGTTAATCCACCATAAATATCTGAAGCATTTGCTAATATTTCATCTATCATTTCTGGAATTGTTAATTGGAACTCTTTGTCCTCAAATCCCATTTCCTTAGATAATTCTTGGAATATTTGATAGTTTGATTTACATTCTCCAAGTGGCTTAATAGCTGGTTCATTGTATCTTATATACCATGCTAAGTAATCTTGGTTCATATCTTCGTGTTCAAAGAATGAAGTTGTTGGTAATACTATATCAGCATAATCTACTGTGTCTGTGTGGAATAAATCTACAACTACTGTAAATAGATCTTTTCTCTTTAGACCTTTTCTTATTAACTCTACATTAGGTACTGATGCCATTGGATTTCCTGTGTAAACAAATAATTGTTTTATTGGTGTTTTATCTTTTAGATCACCATTTAAAGCCTTTCCAAGCTCAGTGTAGTTAATTATTTCTCTTTCTTTATTCTCATTTAAATGACTTGCTCCAATTTGATCCCAGTCAATTTGCCAGTAACAATCATTAAAGAAATTATATCCTGAGTTATGACCCTTTCCAATTGCTCCAACTAATGCTGGTAGGAATGTTATTGCTCTAACCATTGATCCACCATTGTAATGTCTTTGGATTCCGTATCCAATTCTAACTACTGATGGATTAGTTGCTCCATACATTCTTGCGAATTCTAAAATTTGCTCTTGTGGTACTCCTGTTATTTTTGAAGCCTCTTCTACAGGGTACTTTGCAGCCTCTGCCTTTAATTCTTCAAATCCATGAGTATACTTTTCAACATAATCTTTGTCGTATATACCTTCTGTTATTAATATGTTAGCAACAGCTAAAGCTAATGCTGTATCTGTTCCTGGTAATGGTCTAATATATAAATCTGCAAAATCAGCCATTGGCGTTCTTGTTGGATTTACAACTATTACCTTACCACCATTTTCTTGACATTGCTTAACAAACTTAACTGAGTGTACTGATGTAGCTGCTTCGTTACATCCCCATGATACATACATTTTAGTGTTAGCATATTGTTCTGGATCTAATCCTTGATTTGCTCCAAAAGTATATGGTAAAACAGTTGCACCTGTCTTTAAGCATATGTTACCTGCACAAGCAGTAGCTCCTAGCTTATTGAAGTAACGAGCTCCCATTGAGTAGTTTTGTATGTATCCTAAGTTACCTGAGTAGAAGTATTCTTGAATAGCATTTGGACCTTGATCCTTAAGAACCTTTTTAGTGTTCTTTACTATTTCTTCATAAGCTTCTTCCCATGTAATTCTCTTAAACTTACCTTCACCCTTCTTACCTGTTCTCTTCATTGGATAGATAATTCTATCTGGGCTATATAAGTAGTTTACATAGTGATTCATTTTTACACATAAGTTTCCTGATGTATATGGGTTTGTATCATCACCCTTTATTCTAATAACCTTCCCGTCTATAACTTGTGTCTTCATTGAACAAGTATCGTGGCAGTTTCTTGGACATGTATTTTTAAACCAATCTCCACCATTTGTAAACTTTTCTGGTTTTTCATTCTTTGGAATTTCACTTTGTGGTTCTTCTTCAACCTTTGCTGCGCATCCTGTTAAACTAGTTAATGCTGCAACTCCTACTGTAGCAGTAGATGCTTTTATAAAATTACGTCTTGTTAATTTAATACTATCTAGGAACTTGTCCCATTTGTTTTCAATTGACATTTTAATCCCCCTAGGTAATGATTATAATTTACTATATATATTCGATATATATAGCAGTTATCATTTTAACATTTTCTACATTAAACAACAAGACTAGACTGATAATTGTAATTTTTTTATCATTTTTTTAATAATACTTAATTAAATTTTCCAATTGAATTATATATTCCTTGTATCTTTTTGTGTTTTTTTTAACTAAGTCTATAATAATTAAGGCATAGCTTTTTAGACTATGCCTTGTTTTTATTCTTTTATATTTTTCATTGATAGAGATATTCTCTTTCTTTTTTCATCTACTTCTAAAATTTTAACCTTAATAACATCTCCTACTTGCACTATATCTAGTGGATGTTTAACAAACCTATCTGCCATCTGACTTTTATGAACTAATCCATCTTGGTGAACTCCAATATCTACAAACGCTCCAAAGTCCGAAACATTTCTTACTGTTCCAAGTAAAACCATATCTGGTGTTAAATCTTTAATATCTATTACTCCAGTTTTTAAAATTGGTTTTGGCATTTCATCTCTTGGATCTCTTCCTGGTTTTTGAAGTTCTTTAATAATATCCTGTAATGTTAATTCTCCTATTTCTAAACTCTCTGATATTTCCTTTAAACCTTTTTCTTTTACTCTATCATCTATATCAGATATTTCTCTATTCTTAAGTGCATCTTTATTATATCCTAATATATCTATTAACTTTTTAGTTACTTCATATGATTCTGGATGAACTGAAGTATTGTCTAAAGGTTCTTTACTTTCCATTACTCTTAAAAATCCTGCACATTGCTCGTAAGCTTTTTGACCTAACCTTTTAACTTTTAATAACTCTTTTCTACTTTTAAATTGACCATTTTCTTCTCTATATAAAACTATATTTTGAGCTATTGATGCATTTATTCCTGAAATATATGTTAATAATGATGGTGTAGCTGTGTTTAGATCAACTCCAACCTTATTTACTGAATCTTCAACAACACCCTTTAAACTCTCATCTAACTTCTTTGGTGCCACATCATGTTGGTATTGCCCAACTCCTATTGCCTTTGGATCAATTTTTACCAATTCTGCTAATGGATCTTGAAGTCTTCTACCTATTGAAATAGCTCCTCTAACAGTTACATCTAAATCTGGATATTCTTTAGTTGCTAATTCTGATGCAGAGTAAACTGAAGCTCCTGCCTCTGAAACAATAACATAAACTAAATCCTTACCACTCTCTTTTTTAATTTCTGAAATCATCTCTGAAATTACTTCCTCAGATTCTCTTGAAGCTGTTCCATTTCCTAATGATATAACTTCTACATTGTGTTTATTTATTAACTCTTTAAGCTTAATCTTTGTTCCATTTATATCATTTCTTGGAACTGTTGGATATACTGTAATATTTTCTAAGAACTTACCTGTACTATCTAATATAGCTACCTTACATCCCGTTCTAAACCCTGGGTCAAACCCCATAACAACCTTTCCTTTAATAGGTGGTTGCATTAATAATGCTTTAAGATTTTCATTAAAAATTCTTATTGCACCTTCTTCACCCTTATCTGTTAACTCACTTCTAATTTCTCTTTCAATAGATGGATATATTAATCTTTTTAATGAATCCTTAATTGATAATTGTAACAATTCTTTACTAATCTGTGACTCAATTACTTGATTCTCTAGATATTTTACTATCTTATCTTCGTTAGCTACAATTTTTACACTTAATATTTTTTCTTTTTCTCCTCTATTGATTGCTAGTATTCTATGTGGTGGTATCTTACTTACCTCTTCTTTATAGTCATAATACATTTCATATGGCGTACTTTCATCTGATGAACCTTTTGTTTCAATGACACCCTCTCTAAATACTAAATCTCTTATATATTTTCTGTATTTAGCCTCATCTGAAACATGTTCAGCAATTATATCTAATGAACCACTAATTGCATCATCTATAGTTTTTATACCTTTTTCTTCATTTATAAAATTAATAGCTTCCTCTTTAATATCACCTCTAAAATTACATGATAATATTAATTCTGATAAAGGCTTTAATCCTTTTTCTAATGCTATGGTTGCTCTAGTTCTCTTTTTTTGTTTATATGGTCTATATATATCTTCAACCTCTGTTAAAGTTTTAGCTTGCTCTAATGCCTTAATTAACTCTTCTGTTAATTTTCCTTGTTCATCTATTAATCTTTTTACATCTTCTTTTCTCTCATTTAAATTTCTTAAATAAGTTAATCTATCATAAAATTTTCTTAAAATCTCATCTGATAACCCACCTGTTTGCTCTTTTCTATATCTAGAAATAAACGGAACTGTATTCCCCTCATCTAATAACGATATTACATTTTCTACTATGCTTAGCTTTAAACCCAACTCTTCAGCTAATCTTTTTTCTATATTTTGCATCATTACCCTCCAAAATTTACATAATATTCTTTCTTTATTATACCCTTATTATTTAAATTTACAAGTACGTTTGTTTATTACAGTTTTATCCATTTAACCCTATTGATATTATGTTATAGTTTGCTATAATTATATTGTAATAATTTTCCAAGGCGGTGCTTTTATGAAAAAGTTTTTAAGAAAATTTGTATCTCTATTATTAATCATATTTATCTCAATATTAATAATGGACAAGTTTAAAATATTAGTATTTTCTGATGCTTCAAGAGATATAATTACTTTTTTAACTCTAATTTGTGTTGTTACCTCATCTTTTTCTGTAATTTTAACAAGTACCTCTAAAATAAATAAGTTTATTAACTCTATTATATTAATTTCAACAATTACAGGCGGTATTGTTTTTATATTAAATCCTAAGTTAAATATTTTTATACTTATTTGTCTTGGAGCAAGCTTAAGCTATGCATTAACGGATATGCTTTATAAAAAACTATCTTAATATAAACTGTAATATATAACTACTTTTCTTAATATTATTATATGTATAGTAATTTTAGGAGAAGTTTAATGAAAAAAATAATTTATTACATTTTTACTTGCATTTCATTAGTGAGCTTGCTAACTTGTGTAGTCCTTAAAGGAACTTATTATAGCTTTAATCCATCTAATGTTAGAAGTAATATTGAAGAATTATCTTCAGAAAAATACAGTGGAAGGTTAACTGGTAGTGATGAAAATTATGAAGTAGCTAACTTAATAAAAAGAAAGTTCGATGAATATAATTTGAAACCTATTTCTGAGGACTATTTAGAAGGTTTTCAAGTACAATCTCCTTATAGAAACTCTTCAACTCCCACATTAAAACTTACATATGGGGATAAAACCTCTAAAACTTTTGAGTATGGAGTTGATTATAAGGAGGACTTACTAAATTTTAAAGACTCTAATATTACCTTTAATAAGAGCGATAGTATGAGTATAAATAGTAATTCTATTACCTTTGAAAAAAATCTTAATACTTATATCTTTTATGTTTCTAAGGATGCTAATTTTTCCTTTAGAAGTTCATTTGTTAATTCGTCTCCTTATGGGTTTGCTATTGGTATAACTACAGAAACATATAACGATATTCTTAATGCTTTGAGAAATGATGAAACTTTAGAGGTTATTCTTCCTTTTAGCATAAATAAAAAGGAAGTTTATAATGTTGCTGGGAAAATAGAAGGACTTGATCCTAAGCTACCTCCTTTAGTTTTAACTGCTCACTTTGATCATCTAGGTAGAGATGCTCTTGGTAATTCTTATAATGGCGCTTTAGATAATGCATCTGGAACTGCATTTTTACTTGAAGCTGCAAGAACCTACTCTACATTACCTAGACCTGAACGTGATATTTATTTTGTTGCTTTAAATGCAGAAGAATTTGGGCTTCTTGGTTCTAAGAACTTTGGAGAACAACATAAGGATTTTATCGCTAACTCAAAGGTAATTAATTTTGATATGGTTGGTGTGGATAATTTCCCTGTTACTTTCATGCTTGGAACAACAATGAAAAATAGAAACTCTGATTTATTAACTAATCTTCAAGCAATTTGTAATACAAAGGATATTAAAAATGATGTTAAGTATGAGGATGCTTCTGACCATGCTAGTTTTAACTATTTAGGTATTGACTCTCTTACAATATCACATAGTGATATTTCAAAGATTCATACTCCTAAGGATTTACCAAGTAATATATCTCTTGATGGATTAACTCAAATTTTTGAAGTTATTAACCCTTTAGTTTTGAATATATCCTATGACAATCCTTTATTTATTTTTTATGATTGGAGAATGCTTACTTGTTCATTTTTATTTTCAGTACTATTTATAAGCTATGGTGTATTTAATAGAGGCAAACGACTTTCTAAAAGTAATAATAATTTATCAGCATAAAAAACACTGGTCTATCTAGTAAGATAGACCAGTATTTTTTGTGTTATTAATTTATTTCATTAATTGAATGGTGTATACATATTCCTCTTTTTTCTAATTCATTGAAAATATCTTCTGGCTCAAATGCATCTTCTGGAATTAGAATACCTGTTGACTTACACTTTCCATCTGCAATTAACTCTGTAGCTATCCCCATAGGTATTCCAACATTTCTAGTGTAAGCTCTTAATCCTTCCCAACCTTCTACAGAACCATCTGATGCTGGATGTGTTGTATATAATATATGTTGATACTTCTTACCATTTTTCTCTCCAACTACTTCTATATGAAGGGCATATCCATATAACTCTGTCGTTGTTCCTTCCTTACTATTTAGAAGGTATTCAGCAATACAGTCCATTACCCCAACATTTTTACCATTAACATTAATATTCTCATTTCTTAATATTCCATAGTCATATAAAGCTCTAACTAATGCCATATTTTGTTTTGGCCAAGTTCCTCTAGTTTCAATTAGCTTAACTCCCTTATTCTTTAAGGCTTGTGCTAATGTAACTGTTTCTGAATGTGGAATTATATATTGCACTGTTTTTCCATAAGGTTCTGGTAGCTCTATTTCTCTTGGTCTTGCAAATGGTGGAACTTGAATAAATTCTCCACCTTCAAATACTGTTCTTGTTTTTAAGTTTGGATCATACTCATAAGTTGTTGTTTCTGTTATTGACTTAGAAAATGCAATTGGTCTAAATGATCCATGTGATACTCTTACTGACTCTACAGTATCTAATTGATTTGCTGCTGCCATTGCCATCATTTGAGTTGTACCTGGAGTCATTCCAAATCCTGGTACACAAGTTTTTCTATTATCTTCAAATATTCCATTGTACTGATTTTCTTCCCCAAATCCGTTTAAGTTTATCCCATGACACCCTGCTTTTGCGATACATTCTGTAGAAATGCCATTTAATGAAATTGTAGTTCCATCCATTACAATATCGTATCCCCTCATTTGTTCTATTGTTTTCTCTTTATCTGTAACATCTACTTTAACAAAGTTAACTCTATCATCTTTTAACCAATTTACTAATTCTTCTCCTACTTCTTCGTTAACATCCCCAATTGTTATTTTATCAAAGGATGAGAATTGTACTAAATCTAGTACCGCCTCCTTTGCTATTCTCCCTGCTCCACCTAAACAAAATACTTTTTTCATTCTTAATTCCCTCCACATTTCTTTAATTCTAAATTATTTTTTATTTTTTCATATATAATAAAGGCAACTCTTACAGCAATATTTATAAGTATAATCAAACAACTCATTGCACCAGCCTCTGCAAGTGCTCCTGCATCCTCTAAATTTACAATTGATATTGTTGCTACTTTAAATTTTGGCGAGTATAAAAATACTATTGCCGATATAGTTACCATTGAATTTGTAAAGTAATACAAGAAATTTTCCTTGAAACTCTCTCTACATAATGGAAATGTTATTTTTGATAACACTTTATATGTGGGTATATCCATTATTTCTGCTGTCTCCTCTATATCCGTATTTAACTTCTTCATTGCTGTTTGAGATGTTAAAAATGGTACTGAGTAAAAATGTACTAAATTTGCTAAAACTAATATTATTGGTGTTCCATAAATAAAATTTAATGGATTTCCGTTATCTACAAAGAACATAATATAAGATATTCCTACCACCAAACCTGGTACTGCTAATGGAATTAAAGATATCCAGTAACATATTTTTCTTATGATCCTTAGTTCTTTTGTTTTTTCTATTAAATAGGTATTTAAGAACACTATCAATACCCCTAGTATTGCTGATATCAACGAAATAATAATACTGCTTATAATTGATGATGTTTCATTGTATATACTTCCTTCAAATTTATAATGTTCTAATGTAACTGTTAAATCATATGGCCAATACTTTGTTAATGATGACACTAATACAATTCCTACAATTGCAAAAAAGACAGAAACTATTAAAAGGGAATATACTGTAAAAACTACATCTCTTACTTTATTTTCCTTGATTTTTAGAGGTATACTTTTACCCCCTATTGAATAATCTTCACCTTTTTTACTTATTATTTTTTCAATTACAAGGAAGATTACTGATGGTAATAACAGTACTAATGTTATCCCTGCTCCAACTCCAAAGTTTTGTTGACCCATAACTTGTTTGTATATTTCTAATGGAAGAATATTGCATTGACCTCCCACAATTTTTGCTGCTCCAAAATCTGTAAAGCTTAATGTAAAGCTTACTAAAAACGCACTGAACAATGCATATTTAACACTCGGTAATGTAACTTTCACAAATGTTCTTATAGGTCCTGCTCCAGACATTTCCGCAGCTTCATATAGTCTTTGATCCGCTCCATTTAGCGCTACATATATTATTACTAAGGCTTGCGGGAAAATAAATATTACTAATGAAATAATTATTCCTAGCATTCCATATATCCCAATATCTAACCCTAATTTTTGTGTAATTACTCCTTTGTTACCAAACCAATAAATTAGTCCAATTGCATACATCATTGTTGGTGCAAATAATGGTATGAAGGCTGCCGATTTGAACATTCCTTTGAACTTCATGTTAGTTCTTGTTAAACCATAAGCAAATATAAATGCTAATATAACAACAAGGATAGATGTTATTATTGATATTTTTAAAGAGTTTGATAATGCACCACTATCTATACTTCTTTGAATATAATATTTAATAGCCTCTATTCCACTTAACTCACCTGTTCCATTCAATGCTTCTTTTAATAAACTTAATAATGGAAATACAATAGCAATTAATAAGCTTAGTAACATTGTTATTATCAGGGTTACTTTCAATAACTTTTCCTTATTCATCAGGCTATCCCCTCTTTCAGTTGAGTAAGCCTTTGTATATTTAAATAGTATTTATCACCTACACTTAAATTTTTATCTTTAAATTCGTTTTTTGGAATATCTATTATATAGCTAGTTTTCTCATCATCACACATAACTCTATACACACTTCCTCTAAACTCTATTCCTACAACTATTATAGGTATAGAATTTATTAACTTCTCAAGAGATATACTTCCTTCCTCTGGTCTAAAATACGTTCCATTAACTAAATTGCTTGTACCTATAAAATTTGCCACAAATTCATTAATAGGTGTGTCATATATTTCCTCTGGAGTTCCTATTTGCTCTATTACACCATTATTCATTATAGCTATCCTGTCAGACATACTAAGTGCTTCATCTTGATCATGCGTTACCATAATTGTTGTTACTCCTAATTCCTTTTGTACCTTCTTAATTTGACATCTTAGCTTTTCCCTTACCTTTGCATCTAATGCTGATAATGGTTCATCTAATAGCAATAATTGTGGTGATAGTGCTAATGCTCTTCCTAATGCTACCCTTTGTTGTTGACCTCCAGATAATTGCCTAGGCAGTTTATTTTTTATACCATTTAACTCCAAGCATTCTAATAAAACTTCACATTTACCTTCTATTTCTTTTTCAGAGATCCCCTTACTTCTTAAAGGAAATGCAATATTTTCATAGGCTGACATATTTGGAAACAACGCATATGATTGAAACACTATTCCAAAGCCTCTTTTTCTTGCTGATATTTTTGATATATTTCTACCACCAAGATAGATTACTCCATTATCTTCATTTTCTAACCCAGCAATAATTCTTAATAATGTTGTTTTTCCACATCCACTAGGTCCTAATAAACTTAAGAACTCCCCCTTCCTAACTGTCAAATTAATATCTTCTAACGCAGTAAATTTCCCAAATTTCTTTTTTATATTTTGAATTTTAATTAACTCTTGCATCTATTTCCCTCTCATTACTTTTTTTCAGATTTACCATCATACTTACTTGTCCATTTATGAAGTATTTCTTGCCTTTTTGAAGATATCTCTTTTAAATTAATATTCATAAGATTTTCCTTTGGATTATTCCCATACTCAACTGGAATTTTATACTCTTTTTCAATAGTAACCATTGGATAGTTTTTTTGATATTTATCCATTGTTTTTTCTTCTATTGCCCAGTCTAAAAATTCCTTAGCCTCTAGTTTTATATTATCCTTCTTTATTAACGCATTAGCCTCTAAATCCCAGACTATTCCTTCCTTCGGAAGGGCTATATCAATTTGTCCACCTTTTTGTTTTTCCTTTATTACTCTATACCCTAATGCTAACCCTACATTTGACTCTCCTTGTGCAGTCATTACCGCTGGCTTAGATCCTGAATGAGTATATACATTTATATTTTCATTTAATTTATCTAAATATTGCCACCCCTTTTCTTCTCCATAAAATTCCAACACTCCTGCTACTGTTAAAAATCCCGTTCCAGAGCTTATAGGGTTTGGCATTGAAATCATTCCCTTGTACTCTGGTTTTATTAAATCTTCAAATGATGTAGGGGCTTCCAACCCTTTTTTATCTAGTTCAGTTTTGTTATATGCTATACCACCTTCAAATACATCAATCCCAACCCATTTTGGATTGTCTCCTGAATCCTTAAATTTTCCATCTATTCTATCTACACCAACTGGTGCATAGCCTTCTAAAACACCTTTTTCATCTAATACAATTAAACTTGTTGCAGCTAATCCCCATACTAAATCTGCTTCTGTATTTTTCCCCTCGGCAATCAATTTAGATGTTATAACTCCAGTAGAGTCTCTGACTATGTTTAATTCAACATCGCTATGTTTTTCTTTATATAATTTTATATAATCTGCAACTTGATCTTCCTCTAATGCTGTATAAATTGTTATCTCTTTTTTATCTACTTTATCACTTGTTCCACATCCATAAAAAAATGTTGTTGACACTGCAAATGCCACAATTAATGATGTTAATTTTCTCTTCATTATTCCAATCCCTCTTCTCTTTTAATTTATATCTTTATACTATACCGTTAAGGTTAAAGACTGATTAATTTAAGGTAAATATTGGTTAACTGAATGTTAAGATAAAAAAAGATCACCTTTGTATAAAAGTGATCTTTTTTATCTAATATCCAATTTTCATTGTATTATCTTGAGTTTTCTTTTTTTTCTTTTTGTTGTTCCTCATTTTCTTATTAATAAAAACTTCTTGTGAAACATTAACAACATTTGCTTTTTCTTCTGATTCTTCCTCAACAGGTCTTCTTGGAATTATAACCTTATATCCACTAAGCTTATCCTCCTCTTTCTTAAACCCTTGAAATATTTTAATATCATCATCATTATTTACTTTTTTATCATCTGCTATTATATAATTCTTCTTCCTTGGCTTTAAGTTTAGTATCTTTTTCTTTGAAGTACTCCTTGATACGTATAGTAATCCAAAAAAACCAACCCATAGCATTCCTACTACAGCTATAATTATTTTTTCCATAAAATATATGCCCTCCCAAATATAATTTGTTTAATATTTGAATTATGGACAAATATTCTTATTTATATTCCTTTAATATGTATATTTATATAAAAATTCTTGCATTATGTATTCTAAATCCCCAGCATTGTTTATTAGCTTAGCATTAAAGTGACCTTCTATCCTTCCTCCATACTCTGCCTTTTTAAATATTAACATTCCACCCTTTGACTCCATTAAATACCCACAATCCTCATGAATAACATCTCCATGATATGTAGTATTAATATCTAACTCTTGTCCATCTCCACATAAAAATCTCTCTTCCCCATAAGTTTGATGATTATATATAAATGAGATATAAAGTATTCTGTCATTATATAAAATATCTTTATTTATACAACTAGGTGATAAGCCCTCATTATCCACACTAATTATATCAATATATTCATCACCACATTTCTCCATATATTTAGGTATAAAATCTGTATTTAATTCTCTTGATAAATTTTTTCTTATTTCTGATAAAAACTCCTCAAAATCAAATTTCTTTGCTTCTATTGATGCAATTACTGTCTTACCCACTTTTTTCTCCT
Organism: Clostridium sp.; assembly: GCA_051653165.1. Lineage (GTDB taxonomy): Bacteria > Bacillota > Clostridia > Clostridiales > Clostridiaceae > Clostridium. The sequence goes on along the minus strand of JBOFVP010000172.1, from coordinate 16,135 downwards.
TTGTGATTATCTATGTATTTATTATTTTTTAGAACTTCAAAGCCGATAATAAATACCGGCTTTTAAAATTTTTATATATTTTTTTCACTCATTAAATATGCAGTAATAAAACTATCTATTTCACCATTCATTATTGCACTTAAGTTTGATGTTTCTTCACCAGTTCTATGGTCTTTAACCATGTTATATGGATGGAATACATATGATCTAATTTGACTACCCCACCCCATATCTTTTAATTCTCCAGTTAAATCTTCAATCTTTTCTTTATGAGCTCTTTCCTTTAATTCTATTAACTTTGATTTTAACATAGCCATAGCCGTGTCTCTATTTGAAAATTGGCTTCTTTCATTTTGACATTGAACAACTATACCTGTTGGTATATGAGTTATTCTTACTGCTGATTCTGTTTTATTTACGTGCTGTCCACCTGCACCTCCAGCCCTATAAGTATCAATTTTCAAGTCATCTGACTTTATATCTATATCTTGATCTTTTGTAAGCTGTGGTAATACTTCTATAGATGCAAAAGATGTCTGCCTTTTTCCATTCGCATTAAAGGGTGAAATTCTCACTAGTCTATGTATCCCTTTTTCTGCTTTTAAATATCCATATGCATTTATCCCTGTTACTTTTAGAGTTACACTTTTTATACCTGCCTCGTCACCTTCTAATAAATCTAATGTCTCTACAGAGTATCCATTTTTTTCACACCATCTTGTATACATTCGTAATAGCATTTCAGTCCAATCATTAGCATCCGAACCTCCAACACCTGCATGTAAATTCAATATTGCATCATTGCTATCGTATTCACCAGATAAAAGTAATTCAAGTCTATATTGTTCAAGTTCTTTTTCCACAAATTTTATATCTGAGATTATTTCATTAGAAGTTTCTTCATCCCCTTCTTCCATCATATCTCTTAATACATCTATGTCTTCAATCTTTGTTTCAATATTTTCAAATCTATTAATCTTATCTTTTAATATTTTACTTTGCTTTGTAACTTCTTCAGCTCTTTTTATGTCATCCCAAAAACCATTCTCCTGCATTTGAAGTTCTAATTCCTTTAATGACTTTTCAAGACCTTCCTTGTCAAAGAGAGTTCCCCATTTCTTTTATAGTTTCCTTTAATGCTGGTAGCTTTGCTATTTCTTTTTCTAATTCTAATATCACATTTATCACCTACTAAATAAAATTAAGGTAATAGATGTCTTGGTAAAAATATTATATTTTTAAATACCCAAGCATCTATTACCCATTCCTAAAATAATTTTATCCACAATTTCGAAAAATATTCCGTTGTTATCCACATTTAATTGATAGAATTGTGTGAACTTGTTGAAAATTAATTAAACTTCTCTACCACAACAGTTTTTATATTTCTTTCCACTTCCACAAGGACATGAATCATTTCTTCCTGCTACAACTTTCTTCTTTGCTGGCTCTTTTTTAGTCTTAGCTTCTTCTGAATCTCCACCATGACTTGCTCCAGTTTCCTGTGCAACTCTTTCTCTTTCAGGAGCCTTTTCCATTTGAACATGGAATAATACTTTAATAGTATCTAGCTTAATATTTTCTATCATTTCATCAAACATAGCACTACCTTCCATTTGGTATGCTTGAACTGGATCTTGTTGCTTAAAGGCTCTTAATCCTATTCCTTGTTTTAAATGATCCATATTATCTATATGATCCATCCACTTTTGGTCAACATTTCTTAATAAAACAACTCTCTCAATTTCTCTTAATCTTTCCTCAGTAAATTCTAACTCTTTACCTTGGTAGATTTCTTTAGCTATTGATTGCATTTTTTCTATAATTTCATCATTTGAAAGATTAACTAATTCCTCTACTGTAACTCTATTTGTAGGAATACATATATCCCCTAAATATGTTATTAAGCTCTTTAATTCATCTTCATAGTTTTCATCTTCACCTGTTACGTGAACATTTACTGCATTAGCTATTATTCCTTCTACCATAGATTCTATTTGTTCCTTTAAGTTAACACCTTCTAGAACTTCTGATCTTTGCTTATAGATGATTTCTCTTTGTTGGTTCATAACATCATCATAACCTAAAAGGCTCTTTCTTATATCGAAGTTATTACCTTCAACCTTCTTTTGAGCACCTTCAATACTTTTTGATATCATCTTACTATCTATAGCATCATCTTCTTCAATTCCTAACTTATCGTAAACACCTTGGATTCTTTCTGAACCAAATATTCTCATTAAATCATCTTCTAATGATAAGTAGAATGTTGACTCTCCCGCATCCCCCTGTCTACCTGAACGTCCTCTAAGCTGGTTATCTATTCTTCTTGACTCATGTCTTTCAGTACCTATTATTTTTAATCCACCAGCCTCTACAACACCATCTCCAAGCTTGATATCAGTACCTCTTCCTGCCATATTTGTAGCTATTGTAACCATTCCATACTCACCTGCATGAGAAATGATCTCTGCTTCTTGTTCATGGTACTTCGCATTAAGAACTTGGTGTGGTATACCTTTTTTCTTTAATGCTTTTGAAAGTTCTTCTGACTTTTCGATACTTACTGTACCAACTAGAACTGGTTGACCTTTTTTATTAGATTTTTCTATATCTTCAATTATTGCTTTATATTTTCCTTGTACTGATTTAAATATAACATCTGGATTATCAATTCTTGCAACCGGTCTATGTGTTGGAATAACAACTACATCTAATCCATAAATTTCTCTAAACTCATTTTCCTCTGTTAATGCAGTACCTGTCATACCTGATAATTTCTTATACATTCTGAAGTAATTTTGGAATGTTATTGTTGCTAAAGTTTTTGATTCTCTTTCAATCTTAACTCCTTCTTTAGCTTCAATTGCTTGGTGAAGACCATCTGAATATCTTCTACCTTCCATAAGTCTTCCTGTAAATTCATCTACTATTATTACTTCCCCATCTTTAACCATGTAGTCTTTATCAATTCTCATTGAGTAATTAGCTTTTAATGCTTGAGTTACATAGTGTTGTAATGAAATATGTTCTGCATCTGCATAGTTATCGATTTTAAACGCTTTTTCAGCTTTATGAATACCGTCATCTGTTAACATAACTGCTGATGCTTTTTCATCAACTGTAAAATCTTGATCCTTCACTAATGTTTTTACAAAGTAGTCTGCTACTTTATAAAACTCTGTTGATTTTTCTCCTTGACCTGAGATTATTAATGGTGTTCTAGCTTCGTCAATAAGTATTGAGTCAACTTCATCTACTACTGCAAAGTTTAATTTTCTTTGTACTCTTTCTTCTTTGTAGATAACCATATTATCTCTTAAGTAATCAAATCCGAACTCATTATTTGTACCATATGTTATGTCTGCTGCATATGCTTCTCTTCTTTGTTCTTTAGTTAGATCATGTAATATAACTCCTGTTGTTAATCCAAGGAACTCATATATTTGACCCATCCATTCTCTATCTCTAGATGCTAAGTAGTCATTTACTGTTATTACATGAACACCATCTCCTGAAAGTGCATTTAAATATACTGGTAATGTTCCAACTAATGTTTTACCTTCCCCAGTCTTCATTTCAGAAATTCTTCCTTGATGAAGTACAACCCCACCAATTAATTGCTCTCTGTAATGTCTCATTCCTAAAACTCTTCCTGAAGCTTCTCTAACTGTTGCAAATGCCTCTGGTAATATATCGTCTAATGTCTCTCCATTTTGTAATCTCTCTTTAAACTCAACTGTCTTATTCTTTAACTCTTCATCTGATAGGGTTTTATAGCTCTCTTCAAGTGCATCAACCTTATCTATTATTGGTTTTATTCTTTTTACTTCTCTTTCGCTATATGTTCCAAATATTGAACTTAAAATTCCCATAATGTCATCCTCTCAAACTTTTAGTATATATAACTTTTATTAAGAAACTTGTTTTGAGAATTTGTATTAAAAATAATTCCCTACCAAAAGTTACTTTTATAAATTATACCATTTATATATTAACCTTTTCAATGGTTAAAGTCAAAGAGAACCATCAATTTTAGATAGTTCTCAAATAAATTATTTATTATTTTTCCAATCATCATTAAATCTTGCAATTCCTATGTCTGTTAATGGATGATTTATCATCTGTTTTAATATTTTTAGAGGTATAGTTGCTATATGTGCTCCTGCTTTAGCAGCCCTTGTTACATGAATTGGATTTCTAATACTCGCTGCTATTATTTCTGTTTTTATATTATGCATATTAAATATTTGAGCAATTTCTTCTATAAGTATTATACCATCTATTCCTACATCATCACATCTTCCTATAAATGGACTAACAAATGTTGCACCAGCTCTTGCTGCTAATAATGCTTGAACTGTGGAAAAAATCAAAGTTACATTCACTTTCATTCCCAATTTAGATAATTCCTTCGTGGCTTTTAACCCTTCTTCACACATTGGAATTTTAATTGTTATATTTTCATGAATCTTACTTAACTCCACTCCTTCATTTATCATTTGATCTGATGATTCACCCATTACCTCTGCACTAATTGGCCCATCTACAATTTCTGTTATCTCTGTTATAACATCCTTAAAAACTTTACCTGATTTAACTATAAGAGTTGGATTAGTTGTTACTCCACATATTATTCCCATATCTCTTGCTTGTTCTATTTCCTCTATTATTGCAGTATCAATAAATAATTTCATAACTTTCACCTCGCTTAATGCTCTTTTTATTATTTTATGAAACTATTTCTACATTATACTTTAATTTATAATTAAAGGAGAGCCGAGGCTCTCCTAATTTTCTATCTATATTCTGGTTCTAATAATCCATAATCGCCATCTTTTCTTTTATACATAACGCTAACATTATTTGTATCTGCATCTTGATATACAAAGAAGTTATGTCCTAAAAGTTCCATTTGAAGTATTGCTTCATCTACTGACATTGGCTTTACGCTAAATGTTTTTGTTTTAACTACTTTTCCATCATCTTCTTCGCTATATTCATCCTTAAATAATATATTTTCAAACTCATTCATCTTTAATCCAGCATGTTTTTTTCTAGATAATTTTGTTCTTTGTTTTCTTATTTGTCTCTCAATTTTTTCCTCAACTAAATCGATGGACTTGTACATATCTTCTGTTGCCTCTTCAACTCTTAAGATAACTCCATTGAATGGAATAGTGACTTCTACTATTTGTCTATTTCTTTGTACACTTAACATCGCTCTAGCTTCTACCTTGTTTTCAAAGTATCTTTCTAATTTTAATATTTTCTTTTCAACCATTTCCTTTAAAGCAGGTGTTAGTTCAATGTTTTTTGCCATTACTGTCACTTTCATAAAGCCCAGCCCCTCTCGTATATAAGTTTATATTTAGATATATGTTGTTTTAATTTGTTTTATGTTTTTATTTTATACCTATTATTCCCTATACTCAAAGTGCATATTTTTAATTGACAGAATATTTAGACTGTTTATCTCAACCAATCTTGTCCTCTCTCAATTTATTATAGAAATTTGACATATGCTTCACCAGGATAAGTTGTTACAACGTAAAAAAGATAGAAGGGGTTTACCCTACTATCTTGTACACTTTAAAAATATATGTGATTACTAGCTGACCTGGTTTTTGCCCCCACACTCGCCTGCTGGAGCTTTTGCTACCCGGACTTAACCTCTCACTACTAACACTCTCAGATTATAATCTGGCAGGACTTACATCTATACCGCACCATGCTCACTAAAACTTTGTTTAACTTACGTGGATCGTTTCGCCTGCGACTGGCTTCGACTTTCAACCACAGACCTAGCATCACAATATATTATTATATATCACTTTTCGAAACTGTCAATACCCTAACTTCCTTTGCACCACTTAAAATTAAAATTTTTTTTGCCTCACTTATTGTTGAACCAGTTGTTTTCACATCATCTATCAACAATATTTTTTTATTTTTCACATCAAATTTATTTTTTTCAAATGCGCCTATTAAATTAACTTTTCTCTCTTGTCTACTTAGTTCTTTTTGAGGCCTTGTTTCTTTTATCTTAATTAATGTTCTTTCGTATTGCAAGCTCTTAAAATCAGCAAATCTTTTTGCAATATATTCACTTTGATTAAATCCTCTTTTTTTATAGGTTTTCTTAAATAATGGTACTGATGTAACAATATAATCCTCTATCCCATTAAAATTATATTCTTTGGCCATCATTGTAGCTAATATTTCTCCACATTGAAAATCGTTATGAAATTTAAATTTTGTAATTAATTCTTTTACGGTATCTATATAATAAGCATAACTTTCTCCATCACTACATTTTTTTATCTTATTTTTACAAAATATACATAGACCGCCTACATACTCTTCACCACAAATAACACAATCATCATCATTAGGATATAAAAACTCTCCAATGGATAAAATAATGTGGTTTATAAATCTCTTAATTTTTTCTCCCATACTTTCTTATTAAAGCTTCTAGCTCGTTCCCTTACCTTTTCTATAACTATATTTTCCTCATTACAGACCAATAAAAACTCCGGTAATACTTCATTTTCCTTCCCTAACTCTCCACACAAATACATTAACCTTTTATAGGTGAAGACTTCATTTTCTGCTGATAAAATAACTGCACTTTTTATCCCTGTATCCTCTAATGACTCTAATAAGGAATCTGTTATTATAAATATTGACTTATCTTTGTACTTTAATACACTACTTAATGATTTTACATTATTCTTCTTAGAGAATTTTAATATCTTTACATCTTTAATTTTTAATTTATTTTTATAATAATCATAGCTATTTTCCAAACATTCTTCATTTGGTACATATATTATTACCTTTTGATTTTCACTTCTAAACCATGTTAAATAGTCATAAAGTATAGTTGGAATATCCTCTTTCAAGTTTATTCTTGTTGTTATTACTCTAGGTTCAACAAATGGCTTTTTTCTCTTTATAGAGCTTACTTCTAACTTTTCCCCCAAGGGTGTAATCTCATCTAATAGATAATAAATAACTTTACTACCTATTGTATGTAATATTTCATTATACTCCCTAATTTTTTCCTTTGTTAAACTTGAATATGATGAAATATCATCACATATTACAATGTCATATTTCCCAGTTACTTTTTGCAAATTGTTTATATTTATAAAGTTTAAATTTGCTTCTCCTTCACCTTTTGAAATATATGAATAAGTAAAATATCTATTGATTTGCTTTAATCTTCTTACTAACTCTTTGTCATATATGTCTTTTCCCCATACATATAACACTTTTTTCTTTTCCTTCAAATAGCAATGAATAATTTCTCCAAATATAAAATTGGAGTTATATGGAGGTGATATTACTGTTAATGTTTTTGTATTTGATTTATGCCAATTATTTATCTTACTTATGCTATACTTTAGCTCATCCATAACTAATTCTTCTCTTCTATTCATTTCAATATCCTCCATTCTTAAAATTACTCTTGCATATTTTGATTTACTATTTCTTTTATTCTATATTCTAATGATGAAAATCTTTCCATACTTGTAGTATTATCAACCATATATTTTAAAGCTCTTGGTATTCCAACAACAACTACCAACTCTTTTCCTCTAGTTATTCCCGTATATAATAAGTTTCTGTTCATTAAGAATGGCGACCCCATAAATGAAGGCATTATTACAACCTTAAATTCACTTCCTTGACTTTTATGAATTGTTATAGCATACGCTAAATCAAGTTCTTCAACTGTTAAATAGTCATATATAACTTTTCTTTCATCATCAAAAATAACCGTGAAATTTTTTTGCTCCTCATCTATACTCTGTATAAATCCTGTATCACCATTAAAAACTCCAACACCCTCTTCATCCCCTATACCTTTAATTCTCTTCCACTTAAGAGAGTAGTTGTTCTTTGTTTGCATTACTTTATCACCTTCTCTAAACACACCATTTTTCATTTCTTTTTCCTTTTTATATGGTGCTTTAGGATTCAATATTTCCTGAAGCCTCTCATTTAGATTAATTACACCTAACTCTCCTTTTTTCATTGGAGTTAGAACTTGTATATCGCTTTTCTTATCCCATGATCCATTAAATTTAGGTAATCTAGTATTTATTAACTCTATTACTGTATTAAGAATCCCCTCTAAATGTTCTTGTTGTAAAAAATAAAAATCCTTGCCTTTTTGATTTAAAAACGGCATTTCACCTTGATTTATTCTATGAGCATTTACTACAATAAGACTTTCTGAACCTTGTCTAAATATCTCCTTTAACTTTACAACCCTTATAAAACCACTTTGAATTAAATCCTTTAATACATTTCCAGCTCCTACTGATGGTAGCTGATCAACATCCCCAACTATTATAATCCTTGTACCTAATCTTATAGCCTTCAACAATGAATTCATAAGCATTATATCAATCATTGAAGCCTCATCAATAATTATTACATCGCACTCTAATGGAGATGTTTCACCCTTACCAAAAATATTCTTGTTTTCTTCTCCACCAGCACCCATTTCTAATAATCTATGTATTGTTTTAGCTTCTTTTCCTGTTGATTCTGACATTCTTTTAGCTGCTCTTCCAGTTGGTGCTGCTAACAATACCTTAAGCCCTGCATTTTCATATATTTCTATAATACATTTTATTATTGTAGTTTTACCTGTACCAGGACCTCCTGTTATTATTTCAATTCCTTCACTAAATGCACCTAATATTGCCTCTCGTTGTGATTTAGCTAAGGTTATCTTATTTCTTTTCTCATACTGATCAATTTCCCATGATACATCTGAGTTAATTGTTTGAAAACTCTCAATACCAAGGGTAATAATTTTATTTGTAATTCCAAGCTCACAATAATAATATGGTAGTGTAAAAACTGCTTCTATATCATTTACCTTTTCAATAATTATTCTTCCATTTAATGATGCATTATATATGTTTTCTTCAATTAACTTTTCTTCTACCCCTAAGGTATCTGCCCCTTCTTTAATTAATTGATCTTTTGGCATGTATGTATTTCCTTGGGCACAATAGTTACCTATTACATACTCTACTCCACTTTCTATTCTAAATGGTGAATCCTTTTCTATACCTATATGTAATGCTATATTATCAGCTGTTTTAAATCCTATTCCAGAAATTTCTTTGCATAATATATATGGATTCTCTTTTACTATTCCTATTGAATTTGTTCCAAATCTATTATATATTTTTATGCATTGGTTGTTAGAAACCCCATGTCCTCTAAGAAATACTACAACATCTTTAAGCTCTCTTTGAGTAATATATGATTCGTATATTATTTCAAACTTTTTATCCCCTATTCCCTCTATTTCCTTTAGTTTTTCAATATTATTATCTAATATATCTAGTGTACTCTCTCCAAAATGCTGCACTATCTTTTTTGCCGTTACTGGTCCTATTCCATTTATAATTCCTGATGATAGATATTTTTCAATTGCTGTAACCGAAGTAGGCATTATTTCTTCTACTGAATCCATTTTAAATTGTTTACCAAAACTTTTATGAACAGTCCACTCCCCTGTCATTTTTATGTTTATTCCTTCTTTTAAAAATGGTACAATTCCTACTGCACAAATTATCTGTTTATCTATATTAACTTTTGCAACTACATAGCCAGTATCTTCACTTTTAAATACGATATCTTCTACAAAGCCATTTAGTGTTTCCATAGTATCTCTCCAAATCTTTTCTTATTTTTATTCTTGCCAATTATATATCATTTTACATCACTTATTTTTAAATTCTTAATTTATATTAGATTCAATAAAACACATATATCCTATATTTATCAACTTAGTATTTTATTTATTTCTATTTATATATTATAATTATATCATAAAGAGTTTAGTTAGTTAGATTTTTGTTTGCTAACTTATACCAAATCTAATTGGAGGTTTAATTTATGTTAATTAAAAATTGTAAAATTATATTTGCAGATAGAATTGAAGAAGGTTCAGTTTTAATTGAAAATGGAAAAATAAAAGAAATTAATCCAACTTCTTATGAAGGAGAAACTATTGATGGTAATGGTAGATACCTTTCACCTGGATTTATAGATATTCATATCCACGGTGCTGGTGGCTGTGACACTATGGATTCAACTATTGAAGCTATTAATACTATAGCTAAAACAATTGCAGTTCATGGTACTACATCTTTTACTCCAACTACTATGACAGTTGCTTTAGAGGATATTAGAAATGCTATGGCTATAATAAAGCAAGCTAAATTAGAAGGTACTGAGGGTGCTAATGTTTTAGGAGCTCATTTAGAAGGTCCATTTATTAGCCCTAAAGCAATTGGAGCTCAAAATCCAAACTTCCTTCAAGCACCATCTATTGAAACATATAAGGAGATGATAGGTGATTCATCTGATGCTGTCGTTTCTATAACTTTAGCTCCTGAGGTTCCTGGTGCTGATGAACTAATTAAATATTTAACTGCTGAGGGTGTAGCTTGTTCTATTGGACATACTAAAGCTAATTATGATGAGGCTATGCACGGTATAGCTTGTGGTTGTTGCCACTCTACTCATTTATTTAATGCTATGACTTCTTTCACTCATAGAGAGCCTGGAGTTGTAGGCGCTACTTTTGATAGTGATATTTCAACTGAAACTATCTCAGATGGTATTCATATTTCTTACCCAGCACTTAGAACAGCATATAAGCAAAAGGGAACTGATAAGGTTATGCTTATCTCTGATGCTATGATGGCTTGCGGTATGGCTGATGGTATGTACTCATTAGGTGGTCAAGATGTTGAGGTTAAAAATGGTGCTGCAAGACTTATGAATGGTGTTTTAGCAGGTTCTATTTTAACTTTAGATAGAGCAGTTTATAATGTATTTAATAATTCAAACTTACCTCTATATGAAGTAGTAAAAATGGCTTCAACAAATGGGGCTAATTTCTGTAAAGTTGGAGATAGAAAAGGTCTTATTAAGATAGGTTATGATGCTGACTTAATATTATTTGATGATAATATTAATGTATCTATGACTATTGTTAATGGAAAAATAGTTTATAGTGCTTAAAAAAGTAGGGTGATTATTCACCCTACTTTTCTTATAAGTTCTTCTTAATTTCTTCTACTTTATTTAATTCTTCCCATGGTAACTTAACATCTAATCTTCCAAAGTGTCCATATGCCGCTGTTTGCTTGTATAATGGTCTTCTTAAATCTAGATCTCTAATTATTGCTCCTGGTCTTAAATCAAAACATTTTTCAACTACTGAAATTATCTTTTCTTCACTTAATGAAGATGTTCCAAATGTTTCTACTTCTATTGAAACTGGTTTAGCTACACCTATTGCATAAGCTAATTGTATTTCTAATTTTTCTGCTACTCCTGCAGCTACTAAATTTTTAGCAACCCATCTTGCAGCATAAGCAGCTGATCTATCAACCTTTGTTGGATCTTTTCCTGAGAATGCTCCACCACCGTGTCTTCCCATTCCTCCATAGGTATCAACAATTATTTTTCTTCCTGTTAACCCTGTATCCCCTTGAGGTCCACCAACAACGAATCTACCTGTTGGATTTATATAATATTTAGTATTTTCATCTAATAATTCTGTTGGAACAACAGCTCCTATTACATGTTCTTTTAAATCATTTTCTATTTGTTGTAGTGTTACTTCTTCTCCATGTTGAGTAGAAATTACTATTGCATCTATTCTTACTGGCTTATCGTTAACATATTCAACTGTTACTTGTGTTTTACCATCTGGTCTTAAATATACTAATGTACCATTCTTTCTTACTTCTGTTAATCTTCTTGATAATCTATGCGCCATTGCTATTGGTAATGGCATAAATTCTGGAGTTTCGTTTGTTGCATATCCGAACATCATACCTTGATCCCCAGCTCCAACAGCCTCAACTTCATCTTTTTGTCCTTCTCTTGACTCTAATGCTTCATTAACACCCATTGCTATATCAGCTGATTGCTCATCTATTGATGTTATAACTGAACATGTATCACAATCAAATCCAAACTTAGCTCTATCATATCCAATTTCTCTAACTGTCTCTCTTACTACTTTAGGAATATCAACGTAACAATTTGTAGTTATTTCTCCCATAACCATTACCATTCCTGTTGTTGCACACGTTTCACAAGCTACTCTTGCTGATGGATCCTTTTCTAAAATTGCATCTAATACCGCATCTGAAATTTGATCACAAATTTTATCTGGATGCCCCTCCGTTACTGATTCTGATGTAAATAGTCTTCTCATTTTACTTCCATTCTCCTTTCAAATCTGTTTTTTCCATAAAAAAAACTCTTCGATAAGAAGAGATACAATACTTTTGTGTAGTAATCTCTCTCATCTCGTAGAATTATTTTTTCTACAGGAATTGGCACCTTGTTTATACAGGTTGCCGGGTTTCATAGGGCCCTATCCCTCCACCTCTCTTGATAAGAGTAAAATTATTTTATTTAATTTACAAAATTGAGTATATCATTATAAAAAACTAGTGTCAACATATTATTTTAAAAATTAACATTTTTTCTATTATTAATATTATTTAGATAATATAATTAATTTTAAAAATAAATAAAGGTAAGAACTATGTTCTTACCTTAGTGGTGGAAGATGATGGATTCGAACCATCGAAGCTATCGCAACAGATTTACAGTCTGCCCCCTTTGGCCGCTCGGGAAATCTTCCATATTTAATTTATTTTGGTAACAGGAGTAAAAACTACAACCTGTTAATTATAAGTAAGCTACTTAGACATTAAGCCATACAAGCAAACTTTATAATTTATTTTCATTTTAATGGTGGGCACAACAGGGATCGAACCTGTGACCCTCTGCTTGTAAGGCAGATGCTCTCCCAGCTGAGCTATGCGCCCTTAAAATGGTGGAAGATGATGGATTCGAACCATCGAAGCTATCGCAACAGATTTACAGTCTGCCCCCTTTGGCCGCTCGGGAAATCTTCCGAATTTTAATGGAGCTTCCAGTCGGAGTCGAACCAACAACCTGCTGATTACAAGTCAGCTGCTCTGCCATTGAGCCATGGAAGCATATTAAGTTTATTTTTTGTTTTAATGGTGGGCACAACAGGGATCGAACCTGTGACCCTCTGCTTGTAAGGCAGATGCTCTCCCAGCTGAGCTATGCGCCCTTAAAACTTGGTGGAAGATGATGGATTCGAACCATCGAAGCTATCGCAACAGATTTACAGTCTGCCCCCTTTGGCCGCTCGGGAAATCTTCCGTATTTGTTTTTCGATTCTTGCGAACCGACAATAGTTAGTATATAGTTAATGAACTATAATTTCAACTTCAATTATACCTCATTTATCAAATTTATAACTATTTTACTCTCATTTTCTTTATTTTTCTTTGTTTTATTATTAAATTTAATATTTTAATTTTCAATTTCATGCTTCCATCTTCAACATATCCATATTGATATAAGGCTCTAGTATTGTGCTTATCTTATCAAACTCCACACTGCTTAATCTAGTTTTAATCAATCTATACGCTTTCTCAAAACCAGATAAATCTTTTTGTTTTATCCAATCAATTATTCTTTTTCTATCTACCTCTTGAATTTTATATGCTAAGTTAAATAATTCTCCTTTCTCACTCCATGATAATCTTTCAATAATTTCTTCTGGCGGTAGTTTTAATATCTGAAAAGAAGACGTATTAACACTACTACTATTTTCTCTTTCTATATCTTCACTACTTGAAGTATTACTTTTATTATTTAACTCTAAATTTTCATCTTTAACTTTCTCATTATTATTAGATATAGATCTATCTTTTATTATATTCCCACTAGGTTCCCATATTAATGATACATATATAGTCATAATAAAAAAAAATATCATTATTATTAACGAAACTATTTTTCTCATTGCTAAACACCTCCATTTTTATTTTTCCCATATTTTGTATTTTTTATTCCTTTAAAGATATAATTTTCCAAATTGCTCATATATTTAATATGGGGGTGATAACGATTGTCAAAAATAAAGATTCATTATGAATCACCACTTGCTTATTATGAAATAGCTGAAGGTATAAAACCATTTTTAAATGATAGAACTATTATTGTATGCATAGGTACTGATAAATGTATTGGAGATTGTTTAGGTCCGTTAGTTGGTACTCTATTAGAAGATGCTCTTTTTCCTTTTCCAGTATACGGAACAATATCAAATCCAATTCATGCACTAAACATAGATAAGAAATTGAAAGAAATCAAAAAGCTACATCCTAACTCTTCAATTATAGGGATAGACGCTTGTTTAGGTGATATTAAAGCTATTGGTGAGATTCACACTAGAGATTACGCCATTCACCCTGGTAAAGGTGTAGGCAAATCCCTTCCCGATGTAGGAAACTCATCAATAATTGGAATTGTTGATTCAAATGATAACTCCGAATTTTTTTCTACAAGATCTATAAGATTATCTTTGATTTTAGATATGGCTAAGGTTATTTCTAAAGCTTTAGTTCACGCCTATCACTTAACTAGATAATTTAAATACAAAATAAAAAGGCAAATACGTATATTTGCCTTTTTATTTTATATACATTATTCAATTAAAGTAACTTCATTATTAATAAGTGAACTATCTAACTTATCAAAATAGTTTAATACTTCTCCAGTTCCTTCAGCTACTGCCTCTATAGCATTCTCAGAAACAACTGCAGATACACCCGTTTCCTTCTCTATAAGCTTGTCTAAGCCGTATAAAAGTGATCCCCCACCTGTCATCAAGATACCCTTTTCAATAATATCTGCAGATAACTCTGGCGGAGTTCTTTCAAGAACAGCTCTAACATTTTCAACAATAGCAGTAACAGGTTCACTTAAAGCTTCAGCAATCTCTTCTGTTCTGATTTCCAATTCATCTGGCAATCCAGTTATTAGATTTCTACCCTTCATTGTTGTAACTTCATTTCTTGCACCTATCATTGCTGAACCAACGCTAATCTTTAAATCCTCTGCTGTTTTTTCACCAATCATAATTTTATACTTATTTCTTACATATCTTATAATAGAATCGTCGAATTTATCTCCTGCAATCTTTATAGATTGTCTAACTACAATTCCACCTAAAGAAATAACAGCTATATCACAAGTTCCTCCACCAATATCAACAATCATGCATCCATTTGGCTTAGTTATATCTAATCCTGATCCTATCGCTGCTGCTAATGGCTCCTCTATTAAATGAACTCTTTTAGCACCTGAATTTCTTGCTGCATCCATAACTGCTCTTTTTTCAACTTCAGTAGCTTGCGATGGAATACAAACCATCACTTTAGGAGCAGTAATTTTTTTATTACCGCATGCTTTTTTAATGAATGCCTTTAACATCTTTTCTGTAACATCATAATCTGATATTACACCATCTCTTAGTGGTCTTACTGCAACAATATTTCCTGGTGTTCTACCAATCATCTTTCTTGCTTCTTCACCTACTGCTAAGACCTTATTATTATTTTTATTAATAGCTACAACTGATGGCTCTTTAAGAATTACTCCTTTACCTTTAACATAAACTAAAACTGTTGCTGTACCAAGGTCAATTCCTAAATCAGAACCTGATCTCCAAAACCACATTATAAATTCACCTCATAATTATTTTTTAACTTTTGAATTATATAAAATTTTTAATATTCTAGTAATTTATACCTTAATTCAATATTATAATACATAATGTGGCATTTATTCAATAGCTTTATATTTCAACTTTGTAGCTTTTCCACCTCTTATGTGCCTTTCTGACTTATTTAATTCCAATATATTCTGAGCCTGCTCTGCAATTGTTGGATTAATCTTAGGCAATCTTTCTGTCATGTCTTTATGAATAGTACTTTTACTTACTCCAAACTCCTTGGCCGTTTTTCTTATTGTTGCTTGAGAATCTATAATATATTGAGCTACTTCCAAAACTCTTTCTTCAATATAATCTTTCATTATTATTACCTCCTTTTTATTTATACATAGCTTGAATGAATCATTACTTATGTAGTATTAGTTTTTTTTCAACAAAATATGATTCATTCAAGCCTGTAAATATACATTTTTATTTCTTTTCTTTATATTCCGTAAAATATTTAGTTGG
>JBOFVP010000171.1:0-26707 GCA_051653165.1 Clostridium sp. | reverse complement strand
CAATAGTCTCATTATTTGAGATTAATCTAGGTACTAATAAAAATCCTATTTTTTTAGCTCCACTATGTGTAAATGAAACCTCTTTTACTTCTCCACCTGACTTCATAACTAAGAAGTTTGCTTGACCAAGATTTGATTTAATTAATCTTACGATTTCACCTTCTGTGTTTACTTTTGTATTATTTACTGAAATTATCTTATCCCCTCTTCTAAAACCATGCTTGTATGCAACTGAATTGGGTATAACTTCTAATATTGATAAGCCACCTTCATCAGATGTAAATAGATACTTCCTCTTGTCCTCTATTTTTTTTTGAATTTCTAACATTAATTCATGGGCTATTGGTGCAAAAGCTATAACTACCACTTCTCCAATTATACCCAAAGTTGCTACTCTTGATACTAAGCATAGTATAAATCCATATGCTAAAATAAACATACCTGATGATACAACCTTCTTTTCTTTACTATATGTAAATGTTGTCGATGAATATCCTAATATACCAAACAAAGGTAGCATTACTAATAATGAACTTCCACCTATTGTCGGTGATGATAAAATAGGCCACCATCCAGGTGTTGCAACAGTGTCTCCTGCTACTGATGTCATATCTATTCCTGAAAATGCAAGAATTACTGCTATTGGTAACATCCATTGCCTATTTAATGAATATCCTCCTAGTATTCTTCCTTCTTTCGTTTTGAAAACCGGAATAGTTCCTCTGCTTCCATCCGCCATAACCAATATGGCTTCTACAATATGAACTACCCCCACAAAAGTCATTAGCATTGCTATATCAATATTTAAAATCTTCTTATCTGTTATAAAACTTACTACTAAGCTTAATGCTCCTAGAAAAGCTGCTGAATATGATAAACAAACAAACCTTGGTTTTATAAACATAAAAAACATGGAAATTGCTAAAACATATTCTATTCCTGAATTATTTGTAAAAGCTACACCTAATCCACTTAGTATTAAGCTTCCTATTGCCCCTGCTATTATTCCTAATACCATTTGTGATAATGTTAGTTCTAGGGGAGAAGATACACTCTCCCCGATTATTACTTTTTGCATCATTGATATTTTTCTGTTTCTCCAATAAAATGCTATTGCTACAAAAATTAATATCAACCTTAAGTATGGATCAGTTATCACTGCTGCTATATTTCTTAATGTTAACATTACTAAATCCATTAAAGTTAAAGCCTCCTATAATTTACCTTTTAGTTCATCAATTGCTCTGTTTAATTGTACATCAGTAGCTCTATTATATGGTTGTTCTAATACTTCTTTTGGTACTTTAACTTCTATATTAGGTGCTATTCCCTTTTTGTGTATATTCTCTCCATTAGGAGTGTAATATTTTGAAATAGTAACCTTTAGTGCTCCTAATCCATCCTTGAATTGTATTGGTTGTTGCACAACACCCTTTCCAAAAGTAGTTGTTCCAATTGTTGTAGCTACTTCATAATCTCTTAAAGCCCCTGTAACAACCTCTGAAGCACTAGCACTTCCTCCATCAATAAGAACTATTAATGGCATACCTTCTGCTACTCCACCTAATGATGTAGATTCTACTTTTCTATCATATTTATCTATAGTATATGTTATAGTTTTCCCTTTGGGAATAAACTGAGAAGCTACTCCAACAGCTTCTGTTAAGTATCCTCCTGGATTTCCTCTTAAGTCTAAGATTAATCCCTTCATTCCTGAATCTTTTAATTCATTAATTTTTAATACTAAATCTTTTGTAACTCCTTCATCAAAAGATGCTATCTGAATATATCCCATATTATCTTTTAGCATTTCACCCTTAACAGCATGAATTTTAATTACTTCTCTTTTTAAAGTTATATTAAATTCTCCCTTACCTTCTCTTTGAAGTGTTAAGTTAACTTCTGTTCCCTCTTTTCCAGTTATATATGATACTGCTTTATTTGAATCATTTCCTATTTCATGCTCATCAACTTTAAGCAATACATCTCCTGCCTTTATTCCTGCCTTTTCTGCTGGAGACCCTTCTATTGGTGCTATAATAGTAACTTTATTATCCTTAACTCCTATTTGTACACCTATACCTGTTATACTTCCTGAGCTACTTTCCATAAACTTATCAAATTCTTTTTGATTCATAAAAACTGTATATGGATCTCCTAATGATGAAGTCATTCCTTTTATAGCACCTTCTACTAGGACTTTATCATCAATTTCTCCATCATATTTTTGATACAACGCTTCTCTAACCTCAAATAAAGCCTTAAACTCTTCTGCATCTTTAATTTCTTTTAAATCCTTATATGCATTATCATTAATTGCTCCAAAAACAAACCCACTTGATGCAGCCCTGTTTCCTATATAAAAGAATCCACCCGCTACGAAAACAAATAATACTATAATGATTATTATATTTCTAAAGCTTTTCTTGTTACCTTTAAAATTACTCATATGATTGCTCCCTTCATAACTTCTCTTCCCAATATATTATACTTTTGTATTTAGTCAAAATAGTGTCTCCACTAATTTCCATTATATTATAAACAAATAAAAATATCACCCTTTGTTTTGGGTAAAATTAATTAAACTCAGTAAACTTTAAGGGGTTTATATACTATTTATTATATAAATAGTAGTTCCCAAAAAATTTACTGAGTATATCTTTTTTTTTATTATTTTTTATTAAACAACTAAGAACTTTCTTAAAGCTGCAAAACTTGCAATACCACCTGAAATAATTCCCCCTAATCCAAACATCACTAATAAAGATGATATTACATAACTTGGTGAAACTAAATCAACTAGCAACATATTAGAAACTATCATTGAGAATACCGCTTTATATCCAAAGAATAAAACAATTATTGCAATTATAGCTCCAACCAATCCTATTATCATTCCCTCAATTATGAATGGCCATCTTATAAACCAGTCTGTTGCTCCAACAAACTTCATTATACCAACTTCTCTTCTTCTTGAGAAAACTGTTAATTTTGTTGTGTTCATTATTAAGAATATTGAAATTCCAATCATTACAACAAATAATATAAACCCAACTGTTCTTACACCTTTAACTACTGATGATATTGTTTCTATTAAATCTTGTTGATTACCAATGTCCTCAACACCTGGTAACTCCTTAACTGATTTAGATACTTCTTCAGCAAAACTTGGATCTGTTAATTCTACTATATATGATGCTGGGAATGGATTACTTTCTAAAGTATATCCCTTTAATAACCCTTCTGCACCATTTGTAGATCCTTCAAAGTTTTTATAAGCCTCTTCTCTTGACTCATATTTAATTTCCTTAACACCTGGTTGTTCTCTTAATTTTATTTCTACTTCTCTTTTATCAATAAGCTTTATATCATCATCTAGCCAAACTTTTAATTCTATTTTATCCTCAACTGAGCTAATAGCTTTACTAAAATTTGTTCCAACTAAAAGGAATGTTCCTAATATAAAGAAAGTAATAAATACTGTAATTATAGATGCTAAGCTTATTGTACTGTTTCTTCTTAAACTTTTTGCTGCATCTCCAATAAAATGATTTATAGTATTAATTTTCATCTTCGTAACCTCCCTTTTTAATATCTCTAGCAACTTCTCCTCTTTCGATAGCTATAACTCTTTTCTTCATGTTATTAACTATATCTTTTGCATGTGTTGCCATTAATATTGTTGTTCCAGCCTTATTTATATCATCTAATAATTCCATGATTTCTTTTGCTGTTTCTGGATCTAAGTTTCCTGTTGGTTCATCTGCAATTAGCAAACTTGGATTGTTTACTATAGCTCTTGCTAATGAAACTCTTTGTTGCTCTCCCCCTGATAGTTCAGTTGGAAACATCTTATACTTATGAGATAATCCAACTAATGAAAGCACCATTGGTACTCTTTTTCTTATTTCTCTTGGTGAAGCTTCTACTACTCTCATAGCAAATGCAACATTTTCATAAACATTTAAAGTTGGTATTAATCTGAAATCTTGGAATACCATCCCTATTTTTCTTCTGAAATACGGTATATCTTTTCTTGTTAATTTTCCAAGCTCACTTCCTGCAACATTAATATCCCCCATAGTTGGTTCGATTTCTTTAAGTAACATTTTTATAAATGTAGATTTACCAGCTCCTGATGGACCTACTAAGAAAACAAACTCACCTGCTTCAATATTTAGGTTAACATTAGAAAGAGCTTTTACATTGTTATCATAAATTTTAGATACATTCTTAAATTCTATCATAATTAATACTCCTATTCCCACGTATATTATTTATATTTAAAGTAGTTAATATCATCATAATTACACATATTATATCATAAAATGCTATTTTATGATATTAAATTATTTTAAACATAATATTAATATATTAATTCAAAGGTTGAAATCCCTCTCCCATTACTTCGTGTGCTTCTTCTACTGAAATAAAGGCTTTATCATCTATTCCTATAATAAATTTCTTTAATTTTATAAACTCTTGTCTGCTTAAAACTGTATATATAACCTTCATTTCCCTCTCACTAAAAGCCCCTTCTCCCTTAAAAAAAGTTGCTCCTCTAGATAGCTCCTTAATTATATATTCTGCTATCTCCATATTTTTTTCACTCATTATTATTATGGACTTACAAGAATTAAATCCATCAATAAATTTATCTACAGCTATTCCTAAGATTATTACACTTAGCATTGCATATAAACCTACATCAACTCCAAATACTATAATTCCTGCAAATGTTATTATAAAATCAACAATTAATAATGCCTTTCCTATGTCCATATGCAAAAATTTATTTAATAGCTTAGCTAAAATATCTGTACCACCAGTTGATGAATTTTGATTAAATACTAATGCCATACCAAATGCTGATATTAATGTTCCAAATATTGTTGCTAACATTAAGTCTGTTGTTATGGCCACTGGTTCTAAAAAACTTTCAATTACCCACATAACTATAGATAAGCCTATACTCGCATATACTGTTTTGCCTCCAAAGTTTCCATCTATAAATGCAAATGCAAATATAAATAAGGCTCCATTAATTATTAATGTTATAATTCCCACATTTAAAAATGGAAAAAAACTATTTAAAACTATTGCAAGCCCTGTAACCCCGCCTGCTGCTATATTATTTGGAGCAAAAAAATAATCTACTGATATAGCAACCAAAATTATTCCTAATGTTATAATTGTATACTCTTTTAACTTACTCATCCCTTAATCTCCTACACTAATAATTTTTAATATTATTAGTATATCTAAATTTATGAGTATTATTATTCTATTGAGCCAAAACCTTCTCCTAATACGTTATGTGCTTCATTAACTATTATAAATGCCTTCTTATCGTTATCTCTTATATATTTTCTTAGATGGACTAATTGAACCTTTCCTAAAACACAATATATAACATTCTTACTTTCTCTTGTATATCCACCTTCACCTTTAAAAATTGTGCATCCTCTATCAATATCTTCATTTATAAAGTTTCGTAGTTCATCTACCTTCTCACTAAATATTACAACTTGATAGCAAGTATTAAATCCTTGCACTACTCTATCTATTATAAATCCATTAAATAATACACACAGCGCAGCATATATACCTTTTTGAACTCCAAAGGCAATCATACTTAATAGAACTATAACTATGTCTACCATTTGCATCCCTTTCCCCATATCTATGTGGAAAAACTTATTTAGTATTTTTGCTATAATATCAGTTCCACCTGTTGATGCATCCTGTGTAAATACTATTCCTAATCCAAATCCTAGTAACATTGTTCCAGCTACTGCACCTAACATAACATCACCAGTAAATCCAACTGGCTTAATAAATTCCTCTACTGCCCAGTTTAATGCTGATAACCCCATTGCTGCATAAATGGTTTTACCTCCAAAGGAACTTCCAATAAATGTAAATGCCACAACAAATAATACTGCATTCATTATAGCCATCAATATTCCTAAATTAATATCAGGTAAGTATTGATTTATTATTAATGATAAACCTGTAACTCCACCTCCATTTATTTCATTAGGTATGTAAAACCATTGTATTGCAATACACACAAGTATAATTCCAAATGTAATAATAGAGTATTCTTTAATTTTTTCTTTCATAGCCCCTCCTGCATATTATAGATAATTATCAATACATACTAAAATAACAGTATAGAAAACTATACTGTTATTTTTTATATGATCTATACTTTTCTACTTCTTTAAATCTAATCCCTTTTTAACAGCGTTAACTATATCTTTTGAAGTTAATCCATAAGCCTCTAATAATTCATTTGGTTTACCACTCTCTCCAAAAACATCTTTAACACCAACTTTTAATACTGGTACTGGATACTCTTCGCAAACAACTTCTGAAACAGCTGATCCTAATCCACCAATAATACTATGTTCTTCTGCTGTAATTAATAATCCTGTCTCTTTTGCTGATTTAATCACTAAGTTCTTATCTAATGGCTTGATTGTATGAATATTAATTACTTTAACATTTATACCTTCTTTAGATAATATCTCTGATGCTTCTATAGCAGCATCTACCATAATTCCTGTTGCTATAATTGTAGCATCAGTTCCTTCTGATAACACAACACCTTTTCCTAACTCGAACTTATATGTTGCTGCATCATTTATTACATTAACTGCTGCTCTACCTAATCTAACATAGCATGGTCCATTTATTTCTGCTATTGCTTTAATAGCAGCTTCTGTCTCAACTGCATCTGCCGGATTTATAACTACCATATTTGGTATACTTCTCATTAATGATATATCTTCAATTGCTTGATGTGATGCACCATCTTCTCCAACTGTTAATCCTGCATGAGTTGCACATACTTTTACGTTTAATCTCGGATAACATATTGAGTTTCTAATTTGTTCAAAAGCTCTTCCTGCTGCAAACATTGCAAAAGTACTTACATATGGTACTTTACCACATGTTGATAATCCAGCTGCAACTCCCATCATATTTGCTTCAGCAATCCCCATATTAAAGAAACGCTCTGGAGCTACATTTTTAAAATCTGCTGTCTTAGTAGATTTTGATAAGTCAGCATCTAATACTACTACATTTTTATTTGTTTTAGCTAAATCTGCTAAAGCCTTTCCGTATGCTTCTCTAGTTGCTATTTTTGCTGCCATTATTCTTCTCCTCCTATTTCTTTTAATGCTTGAGCACATTGTTCTGCACTTGGAGCCACTCCATGCCATCCTGCATTGTTCTCCATGAATGATACACCCTTACCTTTAACAGTATTACATATTATTGCAGTGGGTTGCCCCTTTACTGCCTTTGCTTTTTCTATTGCTAATAATATTTCATCATAATTATGTCCATCAATAATTAAAGTATTCCATCCAAATGCTTCAAACTTCTTGTCTATTGGTGATGGATTCATAACCTCTGTTATATCTCCATCAATTTGTAATCCATTAAAATCTATAAAAATTGTTAAATTATCTAATTTATAATGAGCTCCAGCCATTGCTGCTTCCCATACTTGGCCTTCTTCTAATTCACCATCTCCTAATAAAGCATATACTCTATAAGGTGCATTATCAACCTTTCCAGCTAGTGCCATACCAACTGCCGCTGATACTCCTTGTCCTAATGAACCAGTTGACATATCAATCCCTGGAAGATCATTCATATTTGGATGCCCTTGTAAATTGCTTCCAAATTTTCTTAAAGTCTTTAATTCATCTGGATTAAAAAATCCTCTTCTTGCTAATGCACTGTATAAAACTGGTGCTGCATGTCCTTTAGATAAAACAAATCTATCTCTATCTTTATTTTTATCATCTTCTGGATTTATGTTCATTTCATTAAAGAATAATGTTGTTACGATATCAGCAGCTGATAATGATCCACCTGGGTGACCTGATGCTGATTCTGTTAGCATTTCCACTATATCTTTTCTAATAACCTTTGATACTTTTATTAACTCTTCTTTATTCTTTTTCATAACCTGCCTCCTAGTGAAAATTTTCTATCCCATCATATTTTGTCCTATTATGTTGGTTTTATTTTATCATAATAGCCAAACATTGTATACACTAATTTAAAATTTTTTTATTATATTTTACTCATATTAACCTTATTAGAGTATACTATTAACCTTAATGTGTAGTACAGTTAGTGCTTATATACTAACTTTATGGTTAATTTCTCTTCTTATATATAATTATTAATACATATATCATCCTAATATAATCAAAAAAGAGGTGTATTCACACCTCTTCGTTACATTAAATTTAAACTTATTAATAGAGCCTTGTCCACTTTTTGCATATCACTATCAGTCATATGCCCTATTTTTTCTTTTAACCTTTTTTTATCTAACGTTCTAACTTGCTCTAACAACACCACCGAATCTCTATTTAACCCATACTCTTCTGATGATATCTCTACATGCGTTGGCAATTTAGCCTTATTTATTTGTGATGTAATAGCCGCTACTATTACAGTCGGACTATATCTATTACCAATATCATTCTGAACAATAATAACTGGTCTTATACCCCCTTGTTCAGAACCGATTACAGGACTTAAATCAGCATAAAATATATCCCCTCTTTTTACTACCATTGTCGTCATTTGAAAATCACACTCCGCTTAGCCATGTTTCATAATCAATAACATTAGCTATATCTTCTTCATCTATTTGGGCAAGCTCTAAATTAATAGTTGCCATCTCCTTGTACCCGCTTATCATCAGTGATTCAAATTCTTTATAAAAAATATTCTCTCTATATATTATTATGTCCTTATCGAGAATTTGTTTGCTTTTTTTCTTATGTTTTAAAAAAATTTCTAAGTTTCTTAGTTCTTTTTCATACGACATATCAAGTTCCTCCTCAATGGTATAAAGAGTTTATGTAAAAATTATATTTCACAATATATCGCATGTCAAAGAGTTTATCCCTAAATATAAACCTATTATTCTATGTATTTACTATATATTATTATTTTATTTATAATCTTTTAATTTTATAACATCATACTACTATTATTTTTACCAGTCTGTATAGGTAGAATTTATGTCATATATACCATTGCTAACACTACTACGCTTTATATTTTTACGCTAAACACTACTATTCTTCTGGATAAGTTATTCTAAGCTTCTGTTGGAACATTATCTATATTTAACCATATTCCATTTGAAGCAAAGAATAACTTAATGTAACTTTATTTATATTAGTATTACTATGTTTAAAATAATCCATTATCTATTTCTTTTAATTCTTCAAAATCATCATAGGATATAATGGCTTTTTCTTTGTTATTGTAATCATAAATCTTTATAGCGATAGGCATACACTTATTCTTATCTATATATACCTTTGCCTTCTTTATATGATTATTTTTAGTATTAAGATCATATAGTACTTGAATATATTTAGTGTCTCCCCATTCCTCTTGTCCTTCTTGAATTTCTGTATAGTTATTATTTAATATGTTATTCAAAAAAGCTAATGGATAAAAGCTATCTAAATTCTTTGACATTTCATATTCATCATTACTATCATTTTCTTTAATATTAATTGAACCATCCTTATATATCTTTACTCTTTCCTCTCCAAACTCTACTCTTGTTCCCTTTTCTTTACTATAGTACTGTTTGGTTTTTTCCTCATATTTCCCCTGAGTATTTATTATTGTATAGGTAACATCAGTTTTATAACCTTTCATATTACTTAACTTTTCTATTACCTCTTCATTATTAGGTATGTAAAAGTACCTAAATAAAAATACTGCTGAAATTGTTATTATAGGTATTGAAATTAATAATCCTAAGATAACTTTTTTAAATACTCCACTCTTTTTTTTTGTTTCCATAATACCTCCAAAGTTTAATTTTACACTATTAGTAATATTATACTTCAGACTAAATTATTCTTAATCTATCAATATTTCTATTGCTTGTTATAATTTTTAAGTATGCTTATAAATGTTACCTCATACTTATCTTTACCTATTTAATCTCTAGTAAAGTCATATACAGCACCCTAAAGTTACTGAATTTATCAGCATATACTTTTGTACCACTAAAGATACTATAATTTTGCTAAGACAGTCTCCCATACCTATATTTACTATTTTCAACTTTCAATATTATCAATAAATACTTATTATAATTATTTTGTATCCATTTAATAATTATTAGAAGTTACTTATGCAAAGTAAATTTCTTAACTAATCCTTTTTAATTTTATTATATGTCTTTTATACCTTTATGAGTTAATATACTCACTTCTCCTAAGTGAGGAGTTATAACTGTTCTTCCCTTTACAAATTCTAATAACCCTTTATTTTTAAAAATAATATTTAATATATTTGCGTATGTATAACCTCACTTATTTATCCTTTATTACTTCTATTTAGTTAGATACCAAATATTGTATCTATGCCTTAATCACGCTCATTTGTGTGTTCAATAAAACCTTTTTTCATTAGTAATGTACTTCATTTTACAATACTAAGTTTCATAGTTAACCATAATCATTTAACACTATAATATTTCAACTCTTACAATGAATATACTTGCTATTTTCCTATCTATATAGTAAATCCCTTGCAATATCTACATCGCCATTATTCCCAATACCTGCGATTACTATTACGTTATTACTTTTATCCTTAACTTTATTATAAATTTCATTAGTTGCATTTTCTATTAGTATTATCTAAGGAATCTTAATTTGCTCTATAGTATATTTGTCATTATTCTTACAACATAATGAATTTAAACTTTCCATAATCTTACTCCTCAATCATTGCAAATGCTATTGCACTGTTTCTATTATGAGAGATGCTAAGCATAATATTAATATTGTTCTTTATATTTAAAGTTTCTTTTAATTTATCACTTAAAATAACAATTGGTTTTCCAACCTCATTATTTATAATTTCTATATCATTAAAAGAAAACCCTCTAAATCCAGTTCCTAATGCCTTTGATATAGCTTCCTTAGCTGCGAATCTCCCTGCAATACTTTCTACCTTAAACCCTTTTTTATCTAATTGTTTTTTTTCATTTGGTGTTAATATCTTGTCTATAAACCTACTATTTTTTTTGATGGCATTTTCTACTCTTTCAATTTCTATAATATCTGTTCCTATACCAATTATCATATAATCACCTCTTAATTATTTTACTATAAAATAATTAAATTACAAAAATTTAATACTATATAAATATTAAGATATCTAGAATTAAAATAATTAAATATTGAAATTATACTTTTTGAAAATTATCAATTAAATCAAACTCATTTACCCACACATCTACATATTCGCCTATTATGTCAATTAAATGTACTGGTGAAACAACTGATTTATATAATTTCTCTAATATCACCATTATCTTTTCCTTATTCGGTGTTATTAAATGTACACTATCACTAACTTCTTTAATTACTATTTCATCTTGAACATCTCTTCTTGATACAGTAATCCCATATGCCTTAACTCCCTTATAAAGGCACTCTGTCACCTCATAACTATATACACTTGTAATATTGCCATTTGTAATTGTGACTTTTTTGATATCCATAATTTACTCCCCCACTAATAATAAGATTCCTTATAAAAAATGTTATCATAATATAAGGAAAAATATTGTCAAACCTTGGCATAGTTTTATAATAAATTTTCTTCCTATATTGACATATATTATTGAGTTTTACTTATGTTCATTTATTTTTAATTATTAAATGCACAGTTTTTTCTACACTAATTACTTTAATTGTAAATTAAGTCGAATATGTATTTTTTGGTAAATAAAAAAAGAAGCCATTAGCTTCTTTTTTTATTTACCCATAAATTCTTTACCATAGTCGAAACTGAATACGTTAACAACCTTGCTACTATTATACCATAATTTAGTTTAATTTCAAATAAATTATTTTCTAAAAGTATATTTTTGTTATTTTATTTAAAACTATATATAAATAATTGTACATATTTTTCTCATGAGTAATGATATTATTTATATTATAACTTAATTGTTTCCTTTATTAATTCTAATTTTTTTATTTTATTTAATTTATACTTTGAAATAGAAATCACTTTAATATATAATTATTTAGGTAGTAATTATTGTTTATGGATATTAATTGTATAGAAGGATGTGTTGATATGAACTCTTTAAAAATTAAGAATGATATTTATTGGGTTGGTGCTTTAGACCCAAATTTAAGAGTATTTGATATTATAATGTATACTCCTTACGGAACTACTTATAATTCATATGTAGTTAAAGGAAGCGATAAAGTCGCATTGTTTGAAACTGTTAAAGTAGAATTTTTTGAAGAATATATATCTAGATTAAAAGACCTAGATATTGAAATTTCAAATATTGATTATATAGTTGTGGATCATACTGAACCTGACCACGCTGGTTCTGTTGCTAAGATATTGGAATTATCTCCTAATGCTAAAGTTGTTGGCTCTCCAATAGCTTTAAAATACTTAAAGCAAATATTAAACATTGATTTTGAATCTATCTCAGTAACTGATGGAGATTCACTATCTTTAGGTAATAAAACACTTAAGTTTATATCTGCTCCATTTTTACATTGGCCTGATTCAATGTATACTTATATAGAGGAAGATAATACACTTGTTACTTGTGATTCATTTGGATCTCATTATTCTTTTGAAGGAATTCTAAATAGTACGATAGATAATGAAGAAAATTATATGGAAGCATTAAAATATTACTACAATTGTATTATGGGACCTTATAAACCATTTGTTCTTAAAGCTTTAAATAAAATAAAAGATTTAAAAATTGATACTATTTGTCCTGGGCATGGTCCTGTTCTAGTTGAAAATCCTCAAAAAATAATGGATTTATACAGAGAATGGAGTACTCCTGAACCAAAAAATAATTCTATTAAAACAGTTGTAATCCCATATGTTTCTGCCTATGGTTATACAGAAGAAATTGCAAAATCAATTGCTGATGGAATTAGATCTTGTGAGAACATAAATGTTAAGCTTTATAACATAACATATAGTGATATAAATGAAATACTTAATGATATAAATTCTGCAGATGGAATATTATTCGGCTCTCCTACTATTGTTAATGAACTTTTAGAGCCTGTAAGAGAGCTTATGACTAAACTTAACCCAATAGTTCATGGGGGAAAACTATGCTCTGGATTTGGTTCATATGGATGGAGTGGTGAAGCCGTTCCTAGAATTTTATCTAGATTAAAAGAACTAAAAATGAATATCTTTGAAGAAGGTTTTAAGGTTAACTTTAGAGCATCTACTGATGATCTTAAGGATGCTAAAGATTTTGGTGCTAGATTTGGAAGTTCTCTTAAAAGTCTTTAAAAATAAAAAAGTTGCGATTTCGCAACTTTTTTATTCATTTATAGAATTTTGTTCTATTTCTTCTTGCTTTTCTGATTTTCTTTCACCTATAAATTTAAAATCATCTCCTACAACTTCAGCAATATATTTTTTATTCCCGTCCTTGTCTTCATAATTTCCTGTTCTTAATCTTCCACTTAAACTAATGCAGCTACCCTTTTTCATGTACTTACAAATGACCTCTGCTTTTTTCCCCCACATTGTAACTGGTATTATATCAGATTTCCTTGTTCCATCCGCTGATTTAAAATTTCTCTCAACCGCTATTAGAAATTTGGTGTAATATTTATCACTGTTTTCAACAAATCTCATTTCAGGGTCCTTTATAAGTCTTCCTAGTAATACAATTTTATTCATTTTATCCCTCCTGAATAGTTCTATCTTTCATTATTACCAAAGATATTTTATTTATTCACTTGGAGTGATAATTATCTTATATTTTTTTGATGTACTAAAACTGAGTTTATCTCTACCCCTAAGGTAAATATCATAGATGTTATATACAACCATGTCATTAGTGCAAATACAGCCCCTAAACTTCCATATAACCTAGAGTAATTTGAGAAATTATCTATATAGTATGCAAATATTAATGATACACCTATCCAACCTATTGTTGTAAATATTGCTCCTGGAACTACACTTCCCCACTTTACTCTTTGTGCTGGTGCGTATCTATATATAAATATAAATATTATTACCATCATTAAGACTATAAAAATATACCTTGCAACATTCCATAATGAATTTAAAAGATCTGAATCAATATATTGTTGCATATACCTACTTATTACATTTCCAAATACAAGCATTGTTAGTGCTAATATAATTGTTATTGCTAAAGCTAAGATTGAGAATATCGCTATTAATATTCTCTTAAAGAAAGATCTTGTTTCCTTTATATTATAAGCTCTATTAACCCCTTTAATAACAGCTCTAAACCCACTTGATGCAGTCCATATTGTTAATAATACAGATGCTCCTAATAATCCTGTACTTTGAGTTGTGATTATTTCTACTATTATAGATTCAGTTAATTCAAAAACACTAGATGGTAATATTGCTTGCAATCCTAATAATACTTCTGATGCATTTAATCTATTACTATACCCTATTAAGTTTATTAAAAATATTAAAAAAGGGAAAAATGCTAACACTAAATAATACGCTAATTGAGCAGCTTGAGCAAATATGTCATCATTTTTCACTTTTACAATAAAATATATTATAAAATCTAACCATGAGGTTTTTTTTATTTGTTTATTCATTTCTCCTCCTAAAACTATAATACTATACTCCATATTAATTTTACATAAACTAATTTTACTTTTTACCCTCTACATATATATTATGATTACATTATATTGTATAATTTAATTAAGTAAAAGGTAAAGGGGGATTATTTTGAAAAAAAATCATTCTTCTTCTATCCATAGAATAACCATTGATAAAAATATAATTCAACACCAAAAACGTGTTGCATTTAAAAAGAAACAAAAGCGTAGAAGAATTATTACTTATTTTTTTCTTTCACTATTTATGATATTTATTTTAGTAGGAACTTATACCTTGATTAACTTAAGTAAAATAAAAACTAACAAAATTCTTAAAGATAATGAATCACTTGGTATAAGTAATTATGGTAACGCTCAAAGTTCACTAAATAAAAATATTATTAACATAGCTCTTTTTGGTCTAGATGCACGTTCTGAAGGAGAAACTAGTAGATCTGATGCCACAATGGTTTTGACTATAGATAAGAAGAGTAAAAAAATCAAACTAACATCTTTAATGCGTGATATTTATGTTCCAATTGATAATCACAGTAAAGATAAGCTTAATCATGCTTATGCTTTTGGAGGACCCCAATTAGCTATTAAAACTATAAATAAAAATTTCGACCTAAACATTGAGGACTATTTCTCAATTGATTTTAATAAAATGGAAAAGGCTATTGATGCATTAGGTGGTGTTGACTTAGATATTAAAGAATATGAATTAAAAGAAGTTAATAGAGTTATTATTGAATTTGCTGGAGAACGTGGGATAAAAGCTTCGACTATATCATCCCCAGGTATTCACCACTTAAATGGTATGCAAGCTCTAGCTTATACTCGTATTAGAGCTGTTGGTAACGGTGATTTCGAAAGAACTGAGCGCCAAAGAACAATAATGACTGCTCTCTTTAAAAAAGCAAGAAATACTGGAATTTCTGAGATACCAAAAATAATAACATCATTACTTCCTTTAGTTGAAACAAGTATGTCTAAAACTGAAATTATCCTACTTGCTAAAGATATTTTAACAGCTGGTTTGATAAATTTAGAGACTATGAGATTTCCTTTAGATAACTTTTGCGAGGGTGCTATTATTGATGGGACATGGTATCTTACATTTGATTCTTCTAATACTAAAAAACAACTGAAAGAATACATATTTAATGATATTAAACCTATTATTAATTAAAATAAAATTTGAAAGGGTGATTTAGATGTTATATACATTAGAAAACGATAATATTAAAATTTCTGCACATACACATGGTGGTGAACTTCATAGTTTAATAAATAAGAATTCAAATACAGAGTACTTATGGAATGGTGATGCTTCTTTTTGGAAATATCATGCTCCTATATTATTTCCTATAGTGGGTAAGGTTAATAACGGTAAATATACTATCGATGGAAAAACCTTTGAACTACCTCAACATGGATTAGCTAGAGTTCGTGAGTTTACAATGATAGAAAAAAGTAATAACTCTATATCTTTTGAATTGCTTTGGAATAAAGAGAGCTTATTAGTATATCCTTATAAATTTTCTCTAGTTATAAATTATACTTTAGTTGATGATGGAGTGAAAATAACTTATAAAGTTAAAAATATAGATGATAAAGAAATATTTTTCTCAATTGGTGCTCATCCAGCATTTATGTGTCCTTTAGCTGATAATGAAACTCAAGAAGACTATTACTTTGAGTTTAATAATAAGGAAACAACATCTATTATGCTTTTAGATACAGCCACTGGATTATTCTCTCACAATAGAGCTGATTTCTTTAATAATGAAAATATAATCCCTATTACTAAGAATTTATTTAAAAATGATGCCTTAATTTTTGACTCATTACAATCTAATAAAGTATCAATTAAATCTAAAAACCATACTAAATCATTAACAATGGACTTTTCAGGGTTCCCTTATATGGCTCTTTGGTCTCAACCAACCGGTGCTCCATTTGTTTGTTTAGAACCATGGTTTGGACATGCTGATTATTGTGATTTCAATGATGACTTTAGAAATAAAGAGGGCGTTGAATCTCTAAAAGTAAATGAAGAATTTACGTGTAGTTATACTGTTACAATAAATGAATAAAGAAAAGCGAGTATAATATTGTACTCGCTTTCTCTTTAATACCACTCTTTTGGTAACAACCCTTTGTATTTAGTTGTTAGGTATCTATCATCTATAAGTAATACACTTCCAACATCACTTTCAGTTCTAATAACTCTACCTGCGGCTTGCATAACCTTGTTTATTCCTGGATAAATATATGCGTAATCAAATCCTAATTCTCCAAAAAACTCTTTAATTATATCTCTTTCATAACTTATCATTGGCAGTCCAACCCCTATGATAAGTGCACCAATAAGTTTTTCTCCTGGCAAATCTATCCCTTCTGAAAAAAGACCTCCTATAACACAAAATGCAAGTATAGGTTCATCCTTATGAAAGTTACTTAAAAAATCAACTCTTTCCTCTTCTTTCATCTCCTCTTTTTGACAAATTAAATTCAAATCTCCATATGTATCTAAATAAATATCAAAAATATTTTTCATATACTCAAAAGAAGGTGCAAAAACAATATAATTACCTTGTTTAGATGTTATTTTTTTGTGTATTTCAGCTACAACTTTATTACTATTTTTATTTCTATATGAATACCTCATATTAATTGGTATAATACTAACATCTAAATTTTTAGGGTCAAAGGGTGTCATTAAAGTTAATCTATAACTGGTATCATCCCCTCCAAGTAAGTCAATATAATACTTTATAGGACTTAATGTTGCTGAAAATAACACAGCTGCATATGAACCATTTATAATACTACCTATATTTTTACTTGGATTTATACAGAATAATTTTACCTTCACATCACTATTAGTGCATTCAATTAAGGTAACATAGCTATTCTCATCATATAGCTCTACAGCATTTAGAAATTTCCTTATATCAAAATATAACTCTTTTATGGTTTCATATTCTACATCATTTCTTGCCGCTTGTAGATATTCATCACAAATTATTATAAAATTCCTTAGTAATTTATATAACTCTTTGTATTCTTCTTTTTTATAAAATCGTTTAGCTTCTAATTCTTCTGCCTCATGCCTTATTGTTATCATAAACTTATTTATAGCAGTAAGAGACTTATATAATTTAATTTGTTTTCCTTTAATCTTCTTAGCTATATTGTGTATAACACTTTTTTCTAAAGAAGCACTGTACATTTCCCTTCCTCTATCTATTAGATTATGAGCTTCATCTACAAGTAATATATTTTCACTTAATTTATCTTCGAAGTATCTTGCGAGCTTAACCCTACTATCAAATGCATAGTTATAATCACATATAACTATATCGCACCACCAACTCAAATCTAATGCTAATTCAAAAGGACATACTTCCTCTTCTATTGATATTTTTTTAATAATTTCCTGGGAAAATTCTATCCCTTTCGACATCCATCTATATATAATATCATTAATCTTATCATAATACCCTCTAGCATACTTACACTCATCTGGATTACAGCTAAAAGTACTATTTATACATGATTTTTCCTTTGATGTTATAGTTATACTATTTATAAATAATCCATTATCCTTAAGTAACCTAATTCCATCCTCTGCTACAACTCTGCTTATAGTTTTTGCTGTTAGATAAAATATTTTTTCTCCCATATCATTTTGTAATGCTTTAATTGATGGAAAAATAGTTGAAATTGTTTTACCTATACCTGTAGGTGCTTGAATATATATACTTTCATTTTCTTTTATAGTATTATACCAAGCTACAGCTAATTCACGTTGCCCCTTCCTATAGCTTTTAAATGGGAACTCCAATTTAGTAATACTATCATTTCTAACTTTTAAATACTCTTCACGTTTAAAAATATATTTTAAATATGCTCTCAAATTATAAAGAACAAATTCTTTCGCTTCCTTCACTGAAAAATTTTTTTCAAAACTTTTTACTTCTTCACTTTCTAATTGAAAATAGCTCAATAGTAATTTTATATTATTTAAATTATTATTCACCATATATATATATGAATATATTTTAACTTGAGCCCAGTGTAACTCATTAAAATTTTCATCTATATAATGCAATTGTTTCATTGTAGATTTTATCTCTTCAATATATATATTATCACCTTCAATAATAATTCCATCTGCTCTTCCCTCTACAACTATCGGGATATTTATCTCACTAAAATCATACTTTAGATATACTTCTTTTTGATAGTTATTGTACATTTCTTCATTACTCTTTTGAAGCTTTTTATGAGCATAAGTTCCCTCTAAGGCTCTTGACTTACTTATAAATCTATCATCAATACTACCTCTTTTAAAAACAAATTCTATCAAATCTCTTACTGAAACTTTTATTAATTTGTTGTTTACCAACTTAAACTCCCTCCTTTAAACTTTAAAGAGTAAAATAACAAGCAATTCTTTGAATACAAAGAATTGCTTTCTATTTAGTCTTCATGAAATTCATTAACTATTTTTTGAACCAATTTTTTAATTGCACTTGCTTGTGCTATCAATGATAATACTAAAATAAATGTTCTTATTCTTTCTTCATCCTTGCTATTCAATTTAAATGTTTTAATTATATCATCTAATTGCTCTTCATTTCCAATCGGAGTATTTAAAAATGCATCAAAACTTTCTTTTTGAATATCAGCAAATATTTGATAAGCACTTTCCCATGATAAAATATCATCATTTCTATCATTGATTTCGTTAAATGCTAAGCTGAATACTTTCTTGATCTCCTCAGTTGTTAATACTGGTCTCATATAACTCAATAAAACTAATTGTACTAAGTGAATTTTTGTATAACCTCTTTTTTTACCATCCTCAGGCTTAGTTATAACTTCACTTTTAATATAGTTTTGAACTATATTATTTGTGTATTTGTCTTCTGTAAACTTATCATTTAAGTAATCAATTACTTGAGACAAAAACAAATCATATTTCGGTAAATCTTCATACGATACCATACTATTCTTAGACATCTCTTCAGCTAGGCTCTTAATGTAGTTAGAATCTAATTTCTTATCCATTCCTATTCCACCTTTGCCATAATGTTATATTTATATTATATAGTAAGTATAAACTTATTACAAGGTATATATACTATTAAATAATTTTTTAATAATATCAACATGTTATGCACAACTTATCAACACTTTTTGTGGATAAGTCATAAACTATTAATTAGTTGTTTCAAAGCGACATTTTTCTACCTGTTTTTTATAATATTTATTATAATTGTATTAATAGTAGATATAAATATAAAATATATTAAAATTCTATCACTATTATCCTTAAAAATCCATTTTAATTGAAATTATTTTTAATAAAGTTTTAATTTTTGCCTATTGACTTTTCTATTTTTTGGTAGTATATTGTATTTGTAAATTAAAAATGTGAAAAATTTGTAGGTATTAAAAAATAATCAAAATTCTTATTGACTTATAATTACATTTTTGGTAATATAACAAAGTACGATGTCGAATATTGCGAGATGAGGAGGATTCATTATGAAATCAACAGGAGTAGTTAGAAGAGTAGATGAACTTGGTAGAATAGTAATTCCAATCGAGTTAAGAAGAACTCTTGATATAGCTGAAAAGGACGCTTTAGAAATATATGTAGATGGTGAGCAAATCATATTAAAGAAATATGAGCCAGCTTGTATCTTCTGCGGTGACGCTAGAGATGTTATCAACTATAAAGGGAAAAATATTTGTCAACATTGCTTAAAGGATATTAAAGCAGATAGATAATATTACATACGTTATACTATAACCCCAAAATAGTATATTTTATTAGGAATCGCACCCCAAGGCGATTCCTTATTATTTTACTTAATTATATATCTGTGGAATACTTATACACTTCATTTTTAGGTAATGATCTTTCCTTTGCAACCTTTTTGATTGCATCTTTCTTACTTAATCCTTCATCTATATATTTAATTATATGATCTGAAATACTCATATCTTCCCATTGGGATTTTTCTTCATTAGCTATTTCTTCCTTACTTTTCCCTGATATAACTAAAACAAATTCTCCTCTAGGAGCTTTTTCAGTAAAGTGTCTTATAACTTCATCTAATGTTCCTCTAACTATTTCTTCATGTAATTTAGTTAATTCTCTACAAGCTGCAATATTTCTATTTCCTAAATTTTCTCTAAAAAAAGTTAAAGTACTTAACAATCTATGAGGAGCCTCATACATTATTATAGTTTCCATATTATCTTTAATATCATTAATTAAGATTTTTCTTTCTTTAGTTTCCCTTGGTACAAACCCTTTAAACATAAACTGTGTTGTATCTAAGCCTGAATATACTAAAGCTGTTGTTACCGCTGTTGCTCCAGGTAATACCTCAAACTTTATGTTTTCCTCAATGCATTTTTTAACTATAACAGCTCCTGGATCTGATATTCCTGGTGTACCAGCATCAGAAACAAGCGCAACTATTTTACCTTCTTTTATTTTTGTCATTAAGTCTTCGCTTTTTCCATTCTCATTATGTTGATGATAGCTTATTAATGATTTTTTTATATCTAAATGATTTAACAATTTAAGTGTTTGTCTAGTATCCTCAGCTGCTATAAAATCTGCCGATTTTAAAATTTCAACTGCCCTATATGTTATATCTCCTAAATTTCCAATAGGTGTAGGTACTAAATATAATTTTCCTTCTTCCATATCTTCTTACCTCCCATAAATATCATTTATGTCTTTAGTTAATGTACCGTCTTCATTATACACATATAATGGTGGATCCCATTTTAAAAATGCACCACCATCACGTTGACCTTCTACTAAAACTATATTAGCAGTCTTGCTAACGCTTGGATGAACTAATCTTATTCTCTTAGGCTCTATCTTATGCTTTCTCATCAATGTAATAATGTCAGCTAACCTTTCTGGTCTATGAACCATATAAAGCCTACCATTATCCTTTAATAAAGTTCTAGATGCTACTATAACATCCTCTAATGTGCACGCTACTTCATGCCTAGCAATTGCTAATTTATCTGAAGGATTTACTATTCCTCCATTAACAATTTTATATGGTGGATTAACCGTAACAACGTCTACCTTTTCTATTTCTTTTAATCTTTTAATATCCTTTAAATCAACATTAAGCATAATAAGATTATCACTAATCTTATTATAGCTAAAGCTTCTATTTGCCATTTCATACATTTCTTCTTGAATCTCTATTCCAGTAACATATTTAGGGCTGTATTTACCATGTAATAATATTGGTACTATTCCTGTTCCTGAACATAAATCAACTACTGTATGTTTAGATTTTACATTAGCAAAGTCTGATAACAAAACTGCATCTATTCCAAATTTAAATCCATCTTGTTTTTGTATAATATGAAGCCCATTTAACTGTAAATCATCTAATATTTCATCATCATTTATATATTTCAACTTTTTTCTTCCTTTACTCTATAATTTTATTTAATTATATATTAGTAATAATCTTATTACAAGAAAATAAAAGGCTAGAATCTCTAGCCTTTCATGATATGTTATTCAATTATTCTTCTAGCTCTCCAGAATTTATATACTGATGATACCTTTACAACATCACCTGTTTGTGGTGAATGAATCATTGTATTGTTACCTAAGTAAATTCCTACATGTCCTGGATGAGTAAATACTAAATCTCCTGGTCTTAATTCTGATCTAGAAACTTCTCTACCTGAGCTTATTTGATTTCCAGTTGCTCTTCCTATATATATTCCAGTTGCCTTTTTATATACATAGCTTGTAAATCCAGAACAGTCAAATGAGTTAGGACCAGTAGCTCCCCATACATATGGCTTACCAAGATGTCTATAAGCTTCATTTATAACAGCTTGTACATTCCCTGGTACTGTTCCATCTCCTCTATTAGCCTCTGCTTCTTCTTTCTCTTTCTGCTTGATTTGCTTTTTAGCAAACTCTATTGCATTATTGATTTCTTCTTTAACAGTAGGACTTTTTATTTGAATATCTCTTATTTGTCTTAATTGTGCAATAGTACTTTCTAATTCACTAATTGATAAGTTAGTATTTTTAGCACTTGCTATTAATCCAGCAACTATTTGTCTTTCTTCTTCTGCTAAGAACTCCTTATCAAACTTGTCCCTTTCAACTTTAGCTTGAGCAATAAGTGTCTCTTGCTCTTTCATCTTAACGTCCATCTCTGATAATCTTTTTTGAGTATCTTGATTTAATATTTCAACTTCTTTAGCCTTTGTCTCAAGAGTAACAACCTTTTCATCAAGCTTGTCCTTTTTGTCTGTAAGCTCTTTTACTACCTTCTTATCTGTTTTAACTAATCTATTAGTTATATCAACCTTTGATAGTAAATCTGAAAAACTTTCTGCTGAAAATAGTAAAGAAATATAGCTAGTTTGTCCACCTGACTTATAAATTTCTCTAAGTCTATCACCTAAAACTTCTTCACTGTTTGTAATTTCTGATTTTGTTGTTTCAATTTCTATTTTGGTATTTTCAACTTGTTTATTTATATCATTAATTTGCTTTTTATTCTCTTCAACTTTTATAACTAATGGTTCTATGACAAAATTCAATTCTTCTATCTTCTCTTGAATTTTATTTACATCTGCTTGCATTTCTGCATATTTTCTTCTAGCCTCATCAACTTCCCCATTTGGAGTTGCATAAGTTGGTAATGATATTCCAGTCATAATACCTACTGCTAATATGGCAGCTAATATTCTCTTATTCATTAAGTATCGGTCCGTAGACCTTCCCCCTTCCACTTTTGGTATTGGTTAGAATTACATATTCTATTATAACATCACGAAGAAAATATAACAATGGCAATAGGCGGTAAAATAGTAAGTATTTTTAATATATATTATTAGTTCTATGTAATTAGACCCTAAATTTTACTATTTTAATATTTTTAGTATTCGCTAGATTTTAATATTGACAAACTTTATTTAGTGAATTATAATAAAAATGTGCTACGGGGTGTGGCGCAGATGGGAGCGCGCGTGGTTTGGGACCATGAGGTCGCAGGTTCAATCCCTGTCACCCCGACCATAAAAAGCTAGATATTAATATCTAGCTTTTTTTAATTTTCTTCATATCTACTATCCATTTCTAATGCTAAACAAAGAGTATATGCCATTATTAATCCAATAATATAAAATAAAAACATTATTACACCACATCCTATATTTTTTATAATTTTCTATAAAACAAAATTATGTTTTATTATTTATAATATGCAAATCTAAGAAATCTGTGTAAACAATTCCAAATTATTTTCTGTACATGCTCCATTTTAATATATATAATTAAAATTATTGAAAGGACGTGATTTTATTGCTAAATAATATAAAAGGGGTAATCTTTGATTTGGATGGAACACTTATTGATTCAATGGGAGTATGGACTAAAATAGACTATGATTATTTATCTGCTAAAAGCATTTCTGTTCCTAATAATTTAAAAGAAGAAATTACTCACTTAAGTTTTACTCAAACTGCACAATACTTTAAAGATAGATTTAATTTAAATGATAATATAGAGAGTATTATAAACTGTTGGAATTCTATGGCTTACAATGAATATGCAAATAATATAAAATTGAAGGATGGTGTACTTGATTATCTTACATATTTAAAATCTAATAACATCAAAATTGCACTAGCAACCAGTAACTCATATACACTTCTAGAAGCAGTACTTAAAAATAATAATATTTATAATTTTTTTGATGCTATTACAATTACAGATGAAGTTAAGGTTTCTAAAGCAAACCCTGATATTTATTTATTAAGTGCAGAAAAGCTAAATATACACCCTAATGAGTGCTTAGTATTCGAAGACATAGTACAAGCATTAAAAGGTGCTAAGAGCGCAAATATGCAAACAGTAGCTGTATTTGATAACCAATCTGAGGATGAAATCCATGAACTAAAAGAAATTTCAGATTATTATATAGATTCCTATATTTCTTTATTAAACAAATAAAAAAGATGGACATACCGTCCATCTTTATTTATTACATTCTATCTACACCATACTTTTCAGTTAATTCTTTAGTTATGTCTAAATATTTGACTTGTTGTCTTTCTTGTAATAATTGATTTATTACAACGTCTTTAACTTCATCAAAAGTTTTAACAGTTCCTTCATTCTTAGCCTCAACTAATATTATGTGATATCCAAATTGAGTTTGAACTACATCGCTAACCTTATTAACTTCTGAATCGAATGCTACGTTCTCAAACTCTGGTACCATCATACCCTTACCAAATACTCCAAGATTTCCACCTTGCTCTTTTGATGGGCATGATGAATATTTCATTGCAGCTTCTTCAAATGTTACTTCACCAGCTTCAATTTCTTCTTTAATCTTTTCAGCTTGTTCCATTGTTTCTACTAATATGTGCTTAGCTGAAACTGTTTCTTGCTCTGAGAATTTATCTGAGTTATTGTCATAATATGCTTTTGCATCTTCATCTGTAACAGTTACATCATTCATAATTTTAGTTATTGTCATTTGAGTTAATATTTCTTTTCTCAATGCATCAACTGTTTCTTCAAATTCTTGAGTTTTGTCTACCCCTAATTCAACTCCAAACTTATTAAATAGCTCAAATGATATTACTTGTTCTAATAATTGCTTCTTCCCTTGCTCTGTTTGAACATAAGCTCTTCTATCCTCTGGATATCTCATTATTATTGCATCTAATTCTTTTTCTGTTATATCTCTCCCTGCAACCTTTGCTAATATCTTATTTTCCATTCCTTTTCTCCTTTAAAGCTTATTTGTATTACATACCTATGTTTATTTTATCAATATATGATAAATATAACAACTTGAATATTTTTTTCTTTTACTTTATAATTAATAGTAATTATTAAATAATATATAGTGAGGTTTTTTTATGATTAAAATAGGTGAATTAGTTCCAGATTTTACACTTCCAGGTAGTGATGGTATCAACCATTCTCTTTCTGATTTCAAAGGTAAAAATATTATTTTATATTTTTATCCAAAAGACAACACGCCTGGTTGCACTACTCAAGCTTGTGACCTAAGAGATAATTACTCTTCTATAGAGGAACATGATTATATTGTAATCGGAATTAGTAAAGATTCTGTTAAGTCACATAATAAATTTATTGATAAGCACACTCTACCTTTTCTTTTATTAAGTGATGAGGATAAAGTTGTATGTAAATTATTTGATGTTTTAAAAGAAAAAAATATGTATGGAAAAAAACTTATAGGTATAGAAAGAAGTACCTTCTTAATTAATAG
Organism: Clostridium sp.; assembly: GCA_051653165.1. Classification (GTDB taxonomy): domain Bacteria; phylum Bacillota; class Clostridia; order Clostridiales; family Clostridiaceae; genus Clostridium. The sequence goes on along the minus strand of JBOFVP010000171.1, from coordinate 678 downwards.
TAATGGAATATTAGTTGAGGAATTTAGAAAGGTTAAAGCTAAAGAACATATAAATCAGATAATTTCTTCTTTATCATAATTATTTATATCTGAAAATATAAAAATCGACTTTAAATTAGTCGATTTTTTATTGCTTAATTTACTAAAAAATTTTAATTTTAACCTATTATTTATTAATAAGCTTATTCAAATATAATTTTCTAAATAATAAAAAAAGACTTCTAAATGAAGTCTTTTTTATGGTGGAGATAAAGAGATTCGAACTCTTGACCCCCTGCGTGCAAGGCAGGTGCTCTCCCAACTGAGCTATACCCCCAGAATATGGTTATGGTGGCTCGACCAGGAATCGAACCAGGGACACGAGGATTTTCAGTCCTCTGCTCTACCGACTGAGCTATCGAGCCATATTCCATGACCTGGCGACGTCCTACTCTCCCACACAGTCTCCCGTGCAGTACCATTGGCGCTGTAGAGCTTAACTTTCCTGTTCGGAATGGGAAGGAGTGTGACCTCTACGCCATCATCACCAGATATTTGAGATGTTCTCTCAAAATTGCATATTGATATTGCCATTACTTTAATTGGTCAAGCCCTCGACCTATTAGTATCAGTCAGCTAAACATGTTACCATGCTTACACCTCTGACCTATCAACCTCGTGTTCTTCAAGGGGTCTTAC
>JBOFVP010000170.1:0-4054 GCA_051653165.1 Clostridium sp. | reverse complement strand
CCTCACCCTCCTTATGGGTAGCTAAAAGCAAGGTGGTAATTAGAACCACCTTATCCTCACCCTTACCCTCAAGCCATGTTTTATTTTTTAATAAACCTCTATGAATTCTAACCCACCCTAACAAACTACTTCACTCCTTAATTTTTTTTAATTAAACCTTAGTCACCCTAGCATTTATATACTCCTTAGGTTTATCAATAACCTCATTATAAATATCAGGATACTTTTCCTTTAAAATATTTGTATTAATACTACTCCTTTTAGACACAATCTTTCTAAGCCTAAACTCACCATCTGAAGCCTCCTTAGCATTACCCATTTCTAAATAAAGACTTTGCTTAAGCTGTTCCCTTTTCTTACTTAAAGCCTTAATCTCATCATCAACCCTATTAAACTCCCTTAACCTATTGTCCACAACCTTAATGGATTCACAAACTGGAGGGGTTTGAGTTTTTAATATATTCTCCGTCTCCCCCTTAAGACCAATAGTATTTGGAGGATTTCTCTTTTTAATATTCTCCTCAAAGAAATCCTTAGCCCTTTCCCTAATTCTTAAAATCTCCATATCATCCCTAGAAACAACCCTAAAATTCACCTTATTACCAATTAAAGCAATAACTAAAAAATGCTTAAACTCAAGAATACCCATGTACCATTGACATTGAAGATACACATCCCTTGGAACACCACTTGTCCACTTACTTCCTTGAAACTCTGAAACAGTTTTAATTTGTATTCCAAAAACCTCATTAGCTCTAATTGAAACAGTGTTCTCATTTAAAACACCTATACCATCAATATTTGCAGAAAAATGCTCATATCTTCTATCACAAATAACATAGGGATAATCATAAATTGTAAGGGTTATCCCCTCATGCTTATAAAAATCCTCCATAGCCCAATTTTTAGCTATGGGCTTCATTCTTGTACCAAACAACATTCCATCAGTTTGAGTATTCTTAATTAATCCAAACTTTCTACCATAAACCTCTAAAGGACCACCATAGCTTGACTCTCCCATAATTAGTGGAATATCACTTCCCCCAATAGTTGAATTTCTTAAAGCCTGCCAACCACTTCTCTCCTCATCGTCCTCCCTAATGTCAAAAACTCCAACTCCAAAGCCATAAAAATTCTTATCCTCAATAACATTATTCATTTTTAAATTCCCCTCTCTTTTCAATCTCAAGATTATTTCCACAAGTTTCTCCAACCTGAGTTATAAAATATTGATAGTCATCCTTTTCCATTTCTTCTAAAAGTCTCTCCTGAGAATCCTTATCCAAACATTCAAATCTATCAATACAAATTATCTTTAAATCACCACAACTTTCCCTAGCAACCCTCATTGCCACATCAAGCTTTTCACCATCAGACAACCCATCAATAAGCCTACCACCAATTCTAATTTGTCCATTAACATCCATGGTCAAGTCATTAACAGGCATTTTAGTTGTTTTTAATATTTCCTCTGGAAGACTTCTAGCCTTTTCAATTTTAAAGGTTAAATCCTTAGCATATCTTTCCTTTGGTGATAGCTTGTTGTCCCTAAGTTCTATAATTCTGTCCCAATCCTTAAGATTATTAATCATCAAATTAACATGCTCAGCCTCATCTATAAGTGGCTTAATATCAACCTCATTGTGTTTAACTAAAAACATTCTAGCCTCTCCAAGCTTCACTTTTTCATTTTCAATTATAGAAGAAAACTTAACCTCCTGAAGCTTAAGCTCCCCCTCCATTTTTTCTGAAAGTCCTAAGATTTCTTTTTTAACATGAGAAAGCTCATTATCATACTCCATTAGCTTTTCCTTGTTATACTCAAGGTCCTCATAGATTTCTTTTTTCTTGTTTTCCCTTAAGATGGCATATTTTTGTATAAGAGCTTGATGTTCCCTTTCATAGGCCCCATTAAGCTTTTCCATTTCCAGCTCCTCACGCTCTTTAAAAGCATTAATGGTTCTATTTATATTTTCCTTGTCCTTATTAATCCAACTTATCTTTTGTGAAAGCTCCTCCTTCTTATCCTTAAAGCTTATCTCAATGTTATGAACCACCCTTTCATACTCTAAATTCTTCTCAGAAATAAAGGTGTTAAATCCTTCCCTTATTTCTCTACCCTCTTTAATCCTCCTATTTTTCTCCTCACCCTCATAAATTTTTTTATAATAATTATTAATATTTTCATTTCTCCATCTTTCACCATCATAGTTAAGAGGTAGTCCACTATATAGGGAATCAATACTAGCCTTAACCTCCTTAATTCCCCTATTAACCTCTTCCCTAGTTTTATAATAATGAAGCTGTATGTCCTTAATAATGGTTAATATATGTTTATCGTAATCAATATCCTTTGGTATTTCCCCAAACCATGTCTTTATATTATCCATTGTCCACTCTACTTTAATTAAACTAAGTAAATGCTCAGTTTGCTCCTTTTTATTCATTCTAATCCAGTCAATGGGATTAAATTGAATATCATTGCACAAGCTTCTTAAAAACTTTTCTGTTTGTGATACCCCCTCATTGTCTTTTCTTATTTTTAGGGTGTCTTGCTTGTCCCTTCTGATTTTTCTTGTAACCTCTAATCCATTATCAAGCCTTACAAATATCTTAGCCTCCTCTGCTCCATCTCTTATTATTTCGCTTCTACGATTTTTGTTTCTAAATGCTTTTTCAATGGATTCAATTATTGAGCTTTTTCCTATTCCCTTTGGTCCTTTAAAGATGTGAATTTTTTCTGGTTCTAGGTTTAATTCCTCTATCCCTAAGTATTCACTTATCATTATTTTTGATATTTTAGCCATTTTTCTTCTTCCCCTTCTCTTTAACATTTACTGTGATATTTCTATCTTTTGTAATATTGTTCAAACTACACTCCTTAAGAACAATATTAGTGTTGTCTTTGCTAATTATGGTGATTTTAATTTTGCTCATGCTTCCTCCAAATAGGGCTTAAAATGTTGTTAAAAAAAATACCCTACACTATATAGCTGCGAGAATGGCAAAATCGAAGCCCCTAAATTGAAATATTTTTTGTTTTTTTACAATATTTACATTCTGTTCATGATTCCCCTTAATTTTTTGTAGCTTTTTTCTAATCTGCATCTTATTGCTGCTTCACTTACTTTTTCTTCTTTTGCTATATGAGTTACTTTTTTCTCTTCTATAAATATTTGATATAGTAGGTTTTTTTGGTTTTCTGAAAGGGTTTCTATGGCTTTGTTTAGTTTTTTGTTTTCTTCTTTTTTTGTTATTTCTTCTAGGATGTCTACTTTTATGTCTAGGATTTCTTCTCCTATTTCTTCTAGGGTGCTTATTTGTTGGTGTTTGTTTGTTTCTCTTCTGTTTGTGTTTTGTGTTTCTTTTTCTATTACTACTATTATTTCTCCTAGTGTGTTTTCTACCTCGATTTCTACAATTTCTCCTGTTACAAATTCATAGCTTATTTTCATTTTTGCTCCTTTCTTGTGCCTTTGTTAGGTGAAGAAAGGAGCTTTTCTCTGTTTTTTTGCATAAAAATTGACCAGAGTTTAGCATTTTCTTTACTTAACTCTGGTCACTTACATAACTAGATTTTATCTCTATTCAATTTTGAGTGTAGTTTGGCCAGTATAATTTTAATATTTTTACAATAATGTATTATATTGGTAATTATATAATGGGGTGTATTACAATTTTTGTCAATTATTTTCGATATGAAATTTATTAATTTTTTGTTACGGGAGGTTTTTTGAGTGGGGACGACAAAAAGAACCATTAAGCTTTGGGAGCTTAATGGTTCTTTTTTTTGTGGTAAATTATAATCTAAAAAGTGCTACACCTGATGATAAGAATCACTTAATTGCTGATTCTGCCAGTTGAGGGGCAGTAGTATTTTTTATCCAATTTTTAATTGATTTCATTTCAACATCAGTTAATGCATCAAAGAATAAGGCTATGGCTTTAATTCTTTGAAGAAATTCTATAGCATCAATTTTTTGATCTAATAAGAATATAGCAGAAGTAACATTTTTTGAAGAAATTAAATCTTCCTTTGAGTAATCATTATTTA
>JBOFVP010000169.1:0-24355 GCA_051653165.1 Clostridium sp. | reverse complement strand
ACCCATTCTAGTTATTTTAAATGCAGTTTTCTTAATAGTCTCTGCTACAACGTCAAAAGACTCACCTTTTACTTTTTCTAAAGCTCTTTTAACAACTCCTGGACCTGAAACCCCTACATTTATTATTCTTTCTGCTTCTCCTACACCATGAAAAGCTCCAGCCATAAATGGGTTATCCTCAACAGCATTTGCAAAAACTACTAGCTTTGCACATCCAAATCCTTTTCTATCTGCTGTTAATTCTGCTGTTTCTTTAATTATTTCTCCCATTTCTCTTACAGCATCCATATTAATTCCTGTTCTAGTTGAACCAATATTAACAGATGAACAAACTTTATTAGTTACCTTTAAAGCTTCTGGAATTGACCTTATTAATATTTTGTCTCCCTTTGTATATCCTTTTTGAACTAATGCAGAAAATCCTCCAATAAAATCAATTCCTAATGTTTCTGCTGCTCTATCTAAAGTTTTAGCAAATTCAACATAGCTATCTTCGTTTGTAGCTCCTCCTATTATTGATATTGGAGTTACAGATACTCTCTTATTAACAATTGGAATTCCAAATTCATTTTCTATTTGCCTTCCAACCTTAACTAAGTTTTCTGCTGATTTTGTAATCTTCTCATAGATTTTTTGTCTAGCCTTATCTCCATCTTGATCTATACAATCTAATAGTGATATTCCCATTGTTATAGTTCTTATATCTAACTTTTCTTCATCAATCATTTTTATTGTTTCTAAAATATTATTCGAATTCATGTTAGCCCCCTTAAAATTCTATAATGAATGCATTATATTAAATATTTCTTCTCTTTGTATTTTAACTTCAACCTTTAGTTCTTCACCCTTTTCTGTTAAAGCCTTTTTCACATCCTCAAAATTTGCTATTACCTTTGATAAATCCACCATCATCATCATGGTAAAGTATCCTTCCATTATTGTTTGATTAACATCTAAAATATTAATATCTTGCTTCATTAATTCGTTACTGATTCCAGCAATGATTCCTACTCTATCTTTTCCTATTACTGTTAGTATACCTTTCATAATTTAAAATCCCCCTTTTTATTGTTGTGATATACAATAACCAATATGGTTTTAAATATAATTATTGTAAATACGTATATTAAATTGAATTAATTGTATATTTTTCGTAGCCATTTGTCAACAATATTGTAAAATTTATCTATAATTTATTAAAAAAATCTAGAGAAGCAAAATTCTTCTCTAGATTATTTATACCCTTAAAGTTCCTCTCCATTAGTTGATATAACTTTTTTATACCAATAGAAGCTTTTTTTCTTTTTTCTTTGTAGTGTGCTAACACCCTCTTCATGCTTATCTACATATACGAACCCATATCTCTTCTGATATCCGTTTAACCAACTTAAAAGGTCTGTAAAGCTCCATGTGCAATATCCGATTAGATCAACCCCATCATTAACAGCTTCCTTGCAAGCCTCTACATGAGATTTTATAAAATCAATTCTATATGAATCATCGATCTCTCCATTTTCATTAATTTTATCAAAGGCTCCTAGTCCATTTTCAGTTATTAATACAGGTAATCTATATCTACTTGCAATTCTTCTAAGTGCTATTCTTAATCCTTGAGGATCTATTGTCCAATCCCAATCTGTAGTCTTTAAATAAGTATTTTTAGTTGTCTTATATACTCCTGGGATTCCATTATCACTTGAAGTTCCCTTTTTTCCAGTTGTATTAAACTTTGCAAAACCAACCCCATCTAACGGATTCATTTCATAGGTTGCTGTTTGGTAATAATTTAATCCCATAAAATCTGGTTTCCCTTTTTTAAGAAGTTCAAGATCTCCCTCTTCTATTGTTGGAGTCAATCCCTTTTGTTTTAATATATTCCATGCTACCTTTGGATACTCACCAAAAGTATAAACATCCATCCACCAATTACTATTTAACTCCTCAGAGTTCTCTGCAGCTAATATATCTTCTGGATTTGGTGTGTTTGCATAGCTTGGAGTATATGCAAATGATGGTCCTATTTTTCCATCCTTAACAATATCTCTAAATGAAGCTATAATTTTTGCATTAGCTAAAAATGCTATATGATTAACCTCATAGGCTCTTTTAATATCCTTTACTCCTGGTGGGTGTATACCTAAAAGATATCCTAAGTTTACAAATATATTCTGCTCATTTAAGCTTATCCAATACTTAACTCTATCTCCAAAATGCTTAAATAATGTTACACAGTAATTATTAAAATCTTCAATTATTTGTCTACTTTCCCATCCCCCATATTCATCCATAAGAGCTTGTGGTAAGTCCCAATGATATACTGTTACCATTGGTGTTATATCATTTGCAATTAGCTCGTTTATAAGATTATCATAAAATTTTAACCCTTCTTGGTTTACTTCTCCCTTACCATTTGGGAATATTCTTGTCCAAGCTATTGAAAATCTATATGCTTTTAATCCCATCTCCTTCATTAATGCTACATCTTCTTTATATCTATTATAATGATCTACAGCCTCATCACCATTTGTTTCTTTATATGTAGTTCCAGGTAGTTTAGTGTATATGTCCCATACTGATGGACCCTTACCACCCTCATTATAAGCCCCTTCTACTTGATAAGCTGCTGATGCTGATCCCCATAAAAATCCCTTTGGAAATGGTTGTAATTGTTCGTATATCATATAATCACTCCTCTCCCCTTAATATTACCATAATTAAATAATTTATTTAGTTATTTATATTATTCTGTGACATTTCACAACTTTATTTATTTGTAACATTTATGTAACACTTTGTTGCAGTCTTCCAACCTCTTTAGATAATCTTTCAACTATGTACAATGTTGGAACTTGAGTTGTTAAATCTCTATATCCTAACCCTACTTCCCCGTCATCATAAACACTTTCTTTGCTAATATAGTAACTTATATTATAATCACTTAATTTTGCTAATGTTGATGTTTTTGAATTTGTTATTGCAACTACAGGAACCCCTTCTTTTTGTAATAACTTAACCATTCTAATTACATTTATGGTTTCTCCTGATACTGATAACACCACACAAATATGATCATTTAATCCCTTAGAGGTTAATGGATAAAAATCATTTTGAAGACAAAATGCTAATTTACCAAAATTAGAAATATAATTTGCTCCAAACTCTGCAATAAATTTCGATGCACCAGCACCAAAGAATATTACGTTGGTATATTGATTTATTACTTTTGCAATTTCATCAATATCATTGTGTAAATTACTTTTTAAAGTTCTTTCATAAAACTCCTCTAGAGAATTATCTTCTCTTATAATATTATTAGTTTTCTCTCCTGATAGCTTTAGCATGGATTTAAATTCAGAGTACCCACTACACCCAACATTTTTGCAAAATCTTAGTATTGTTGTTGTTGATACATGTACCTCCTGTGATAACTCTCTAATTGTCATATAAATAACCTTATCTCTATTTTTTAATACATACCTATATATCTCAACATCTATGTCCTTTAAAGCTTTTACATCTATATTAAACATCTATTTCTCCTAATCTTTTTTTCTAACATATTTATATTATAAATTATGTTTCTTCTTTAAACAACAAGGGATGTATTCTCTATTAAATACATCCCTTAATAATTATACTGTCTTTTTAAACTTTTTAATCCAATCTATAGCTCCATCAACACTTTTCCATGCATTGATTCCATCTTTCATATAGTGAATAGCTTCTTCTTCTGTTCCATACTGTTTAATTTGTGGTAGAGTTTCATTAACTCTCTTCTTTTTTGTAATATAATCTAAAACAAATGGATTTCTTGAATAAGCTTTCTTTATTGCTCTTTCAGCCTCTTCCATATTTCCTTTAGAGAATTTATTTAGAGCATCTGTATAGTGAATTGATGTTAAATAATCTGTTCTATGTTTAGAAAGAATTTCATCTAATTCCTCATCACATTTTTCAATTATAAGCCAATTTACCATAATTCCTCTAACCATAAGCTTATCTTCAACATCTAACTTTAAAATGTTTTTTAAGTTATTTATTGCATCCTTACCCTTCCCATTTTCCCATTGCTGTACTGACAACTTGTACTGAGCAGCAAATAAAGGTGTAAGATCTTCTTTTCTCCACTCATTAGGATTTATATCTTCTATATTATTAGCGCCTAGGTTATCGATTGCATTTTGAAGTGCTTTTTTTAATACTTCTTCTTTTTCATCCTTATTTAAACTGTTATCCTTTGAAAGAATAATATATGCATCTGAACATTTTGGGCAAATTTCAATAGCTTCTTTAGCTAACTTTATTTTATTTTTGAAGTTTTTGCTCTCCCAAGCTTTCTTCATAATGTCTTGTGCTAAAAGATAGGGAACATCCTTAATTATTTCCTTTAATTCTTCTACTTTTTCAACCTCTTTAGATATAACTTCCTTAACTTCAACTGTAGCTGCAACCTCTTCTTCATTGCAAGCTTCTATTGATAACTCTCCATTATTTAAGGTTGCTCTAATATCCTTTGACTTTGATAACGCTGCACTACTTGATATACCTATTACCTCATATATCTTAGATGCTTTTAACTCACTTTTTTGTGATAGCATATTATTTGTACTTAGAACAGCATGTACAATCCCAGCTGCCCAAGACTCGATTTTACCTTTTAGTATTGCATCACCATATATCTCTGCCACTTTTCCTATAACATTCTTGCACAATGCATTATATTCATTTGTTAAATACTCTTTTCCAAATGAATTAATTAATTCTTCTATTTCGTTTCTTTTAATATTTATTTTTTCTTGATTTTTTTGCATATCCCCCAAGCTCCTTTTCATATATTAACCCCATATATTATGTCCTATATATCACATTTATAGATTTTATACATTTTCCTCCTAGTTTGCAACTGTTTTAATTTTCTGATTTTTAACAACTTTACTTATCTATCATCAAACATTGTCAAACATTCTCTTTTTTTTATTATTTTTGCTCCTAAAGATTTTAAAAAAATTTCTTATTTTATCATAATTTTGTGGAGGATTTTTATCATATTTTCTTTATATATATAATATAATAAGCTACTTTCTAGTATTTAAAGAAAGTAGCTTATTATTATTTTATTAAATTATACTGATATTTCACTTGTTATTGATACAGCATCCGCATTTTCGTTAATTATAGGAGTTACGTATTCTTCTATAAATTCAACTACTTGACTTGGTGCTCTTCCTACAAATTTAGATGGGTCTATAATTGATAATATTTCTTCTTTTTCTAAATTAAATGACTTATCATTAATAATTCTTTCTATAAGATCATTATCTAAACCTTCACCTTTAACTCTTTGTGCAGCTGCCATTGAGTGAACTCTAATACTTTCATGTAGTTCTTGTCTATCTCCACCTCTTTTAACTGATTCCATCATTATGTTTTCAGTTGCCATAAATGGTAATTCACTTAATACATGAGCCTCTATAACCTTTGGATAAACAACCATATTTTCAGCAATATTTATATAAAGGTTTAATACTCCATCTAAAGCTAAGAAACCTTCTGCCATAGCAATTCTTTTATTAGCTGAATCATCTAATGTTCTTTCGAACCATTGTGTTGAAGCTGTTATAGCTGGGTTTAGTGCATCTACTATTACGTATCTAGCAAGTGCTCCCATTCTTTCACTTCTCATAGGATTTCTTTTATATGCCATTGCTGATGACCCAATTTGATTCTTTTCAAATGGTTCTTCAACTTCTTTCATACTTTGTAATAATCTTAAATCATTACTAAACTTGTATGCACTTTGTGCAACTTCTGATAATGTATTTAAAACTATTGAATCTAGCTTTCTTGGGTATGTTTGCCCTGTAACGCCATAGCTTTTTTCAAATCCCATTTTTTCTGCAACAATCTTATCTAAAGCTTTAACCTTTCCTTCTTCTCCTTCAAAAAGATTCATAAAGCTTGCTTGTGTACCTGTAGTACCCTTAACACCTCTTAGTTTTAAAGTACTTAGTAAAAAATCTATATTTTCTATATCCATTACAAGGTCTTGCATCCATAAAGTAGCTCTTTTACCTACTGTTGTTAATTGAGCTGGTTGATAATGAGTAAATCCTAATGTTGGCATATCTTTATATTCCATAGCAAACTTACTTAGTCTATGTAATATAGTTACTATTTTTTTCTTAACTAATAATAATGCATCTCTCATTATTATAACATCAGTGTTATCTCCAACATAACAACTTGTAGCTCCAAGATGAATTATCCCTTTTGCTGATGGACATTGTAATCCGTATGCATGTACATGACTCATAACATCATGTCTAACTTCTTTTTCTTTTTTAATCGCTTCTTCATAATTAATGTCAAATATATGCTCTTTTAACTCATCTATTTGTTCTTGAGTAATATTTAATCCTAATTCCTTCTCTCCTTCTGCTAAGGCTACCCAAAGCTTTCTCCATGTTGAGAATTTCATATCATCAGAAAATATATAGCTCATTTCTTTTGATGCATATCTTGAGTTTAATGGTGAATTGTAAAGATTATTCATTGCTTTCCTCCATACGAATAAATTATTTTATTTTTGAAATATAGTTCGTATTATATCATAGTTTTATATAATTTTCATTATATAACTAAAAAAAACTTCTTAAAGTTATATTTTAATTTGTTTAGTCATATATTTATATCAGGATTATATTAAAGGGGTGTTGATTTTGTGCAAAATTAATATTTTTGATAAAATAGCTTTCCTTCTTGTTATAATAGGAGCCTTAAACCTAGGAGTTATTGCACTAACTAACCAAAATTTATTTGCAATTATTGCTTGTGGAATACCTATTATTCTTAGAGGGATTTACTTATTAATTGCTATATCTGCAATAGATCTAATTTCTTTATTATTTAGAAGTAATATTGTTCTTTTTAAACAATAACTTTTACATAATTAAATAATTATTTGACGGCTGTTTAGTCGTCTTTTTATTTTTAAGCTAACTAACTTTAAATTCTAATTCAGTTACTTATACTTTCACTTAAATAATAAAAAGGCTCCATAAGGAGCCTTTTTATTATTAATCTTCTAATGTTTCAATTAATTTTGAGATTTCTTCTACTGCTAAAGCTTCGTCTTCTCCTGAAGCCATAACGTTTATAAGAGAGTCTCTAGTAACTGCTAATGAAAGAACTCCAATTAAGCTCTTAACGTTTGCTTTCTTACCATTGAACTCAATGCTTACATCAGATTTAAATGATGAAGCTTTTTTAACTAATAATGTAGCTGGTCTAGCATGTAAACCTGTTCCATTTTTTACTAATACTTCTTTAGAAACCATTTATATACACCTCTTTAACTAATATTTATAAGTAGAACTTATTAACTTCTTTATTATAAAGGTTTTATTTATAAATTTCAACTCTTTCATTAAAATAAGTTCCCCAAGTTATTTTCTATTAATTTATAATCTTTTATTTTAAATTTAAAACTAATTTTATAATCTTGTAAATATTAAAAAAGCTAAGCTTCATTACGCTTAGCTTTAAATTCACTATCTTGGTTGAACTATCAATTTAATTGCTGTTCTTTCTTCTCCATCTATTTCTATATCAGTAAACGCTGGGATACACACAATATCCTTTCCACTTGGAGCTATAAATCCTCTTGCAATTGCTATAGCTTTTACAGCTTGATTAATTGCACCTGCTCCTACCGCTTGAATTTCAACTATGTTTTTCTCTTTAATTATGGCTGCTAGTGCACCTGCTACTGAATTTGGATTTGATTTTGTTGATACCTTTAATACTTCCATTGTTGTTCCTCCTAATTTTAAAAATCGTTTACAATTTTAAGTAACATTCATCACTTAATTCCCCCTTTTATATTATTCTATATAATTTGTGAAAATCCTTTTTTATTTTATAACTTTTTTGAAAAAGTTTTCTTAAAGAGTTATAAGTTGCTGTAATATCTTTTTAGACAATCAATTTATTTGATTTTTTAGGGCAAAAAAAATAATAAGAGGTAAAACCTCTTATTATTTACTATTTTGCAAAATCAACCGATCTAGTTTCCCTGATTACGTTGACCTTAATTTGTCCTGGATATTCTAATTGTTCTTCAATGCTCTTAACAATATTTCTTGCTACTTCTACTGCTCCAGCATCGTCTATACTATCTGGTTTAACCATAATTCTAATCTCTCTTCCAGCTTGAATGGCATATGACTTTTCTACACCCTCATATGAATTTGCGATTTCTTCTAATTTCTCTAACCTCTTAATGTAGGCTTCTAATGTTTCTCTTCTTGCACCTGGTCTAGCTGCTGAAATTGCATCAGCCGCTTGAACTAATATAGCTTCTAAAGATTGCATTTCTACATCCCCGTGATGGGCTGCAATTGCATTTACAACTACTGGGCTCTCTCCATATTTCTTCGCAAGATCTCCACCTATTAATGCATGTGGTCCTTCTTGTTCTTGATCTACAGCCTTACCAATATCGTGTAATAAACCTGCTCTTCTAGCTAAAGTTACATCTAACCCTAACTCTGAAGCCATTAACCCAGCTAAATAAGATACTTCTATGGAATGCTTTAAAACATTTTGTCCATAACTAGTTCTGTATTTTAATCTTCCAAGAAGTCTTGTAATCTCTGGATGTAATCCGTGAACTGCGGTTTCAAGAGTTGCTTGTTCTCCCTCTTCCTTTATGTCATTTTCTACATCTTTAATTGATCTCTCAACCATCTCTTCAATTCTTGCTGGATGAATTCTGCCATCCACTATTAATTTTTCAAGTGCCATTCTAGCAACTTCTCTCCTTATAGGATCAAAACTTGATAGAATAACTGCTTCTGGAGTATCATCAATTATTAAATCTACTCCTGTTAATGTTTCAAGGGTTCTAATATTTCTTCCTTCTCTACCGATAATTCTACCCTTCATTTCATCATTCGGTAGGGCAACTACGTGTACAGTTGTTTCTGATACATGATCTGCAGCACATCTTTGAATTGCTGTAGTAATTATCTCTCTTGACTTTTTATCAGCCTCTTCTTTTGCTTTGCTTTCAATATCTTTAATCATAAGCGCAGCTTCATGAGATACTTCCTTTTTAACTTCTTCTAATAAAATGTGTCTTGCTTCCTCAGAAGATAAACTTGATATTCTTTCAAGTTCTTCTCTTCTATTAGAGTATAATTCATTAGCTTTTGCTTCAATTCCTTCAATTTCAATCATTTTCTGATTCATTGATTCTTCTTTTCTTTCTAAAGCATCTGATTTCTTCTCTAAAGATTCCTCTCTTTGTAGTAACCTTCTCTCTAATCTTTGGATTTCATTTCTTCTCTCACGAGAATCTCTTTCAAAGTCATTTCTTAATCTATGAACCTCTTCTTTAGCCTCTAATATGGCTTCTTTTTTAGTGGCCTCTGACTCTCTTTTTGCATTTTCAAGTACATCAACCGCTTCTTTTTCCAGAGATTCAATTTTTGTTTTTGACGTTTTTTGTATTGTTTTATAAACTATTATTCCTAAAACACTAAGTACAATTATATCTATTAATATGATAATTAAATATTGCACTTTAACACCTCCTAGCTTGTAAATTAATTTTTATTAGTAAACAAGAAAGCGTAGTAGGTGCCATACTCTTCTCACTGTTTTTAAGGAATTTGATAAACCAGTATTTGTTATTATTGTATATTAAATTTTAAATTATGTCAAGTTAAGTAATATCCAGTATAAAACTCTACTTTTTCTTCTTTTTTCTCTATATTTCTTTAATTTACTACTACTTATATTTGTCAAATAAATAAAAAAGTAAACCTTTAAACTAATATTTTGCCACATCTCTGTTTTAACGTTATATACTTGTTAATTTATTTATCTAAATAAAAGTTAATATACATTTTTAATTATACTCATATTTCAATAATTATATACCTTAATAAAAATAAAAAGTGGCAAATGCCACTTTTTTATTCCTCTATTACAGCAACCTCAGCTCCCATTGTTGGTAAACTGTGCTTCTCTCTAATTTTATTTTCTATTTCTAACGCTATTTCTGGGTTGTCTTTTAAATAAATCTTTGCATTTTCTCTTCCTTGACCTAATCTAACATCTCCATAAGAGAACCATGCTCCTGATTTTTGAACAATATTTTCTTTAACACCGACATCTATTATGTTACCTGTTCTTGAAATACCTTCATTGTACATTATATCAAACTCTGATTGCTTAAATGGTGGTGCGACCTTATTCTTCATTACCTTAACTCTTGTTCTGTTTCCTACAATTGCATCACCTGACTTAATTGAGTCAATTCTTCTTACATCTAATCTAACTGATGCATAGAACTTTAATGCTCTTCCCCCTGGAGTTGTTTCTGGGTTACCAAACATTATACCAACCTTTTCTCTAAGTTGGTTAATAAATACTGCTACACAGTTAGTTTTACTAATTGTTCCTGCTAATTTTCTTAATGCTTGTGACATTAATCTTGCTTGTAAACCTACGTGAGCATCTCCCATTTCTCCTTCAATTTCTGCTCTTGGTACTAAGGCAGCAACTGAATCTATAACTAAAACATCAATAGCTCCTGATCTAACTAATGCTTCTGCTATTTCAAGACCTTGTTCTCCTGTGTCTGGTTGTGATACTATTAAGCTTTCTGTATCAACTCCAAGATTTCTAGCATATGAAGGGTCTAACGCATGTTCTGCATCTATATATGCAACCGCTCCTCCATTTTTTTGAGCTTCAGCAGCTATATGTAATGCAACCGTTGTTTTACCTGAACTTTCTGGTCCATATACTTCTATTATTCTTCCTCTTGGTACCCCACCAATTCCTAATGCAATATCTAAATCTAAGCATCCTGTTGATATTGCTTCAACATTAAGAACACTATCCTTTCCTAATGTCATTACTGCACCCTTTCCAAATTGTTTCTCAATGTTGGCCATAGCACTTTCAATAGCCTTTAATTTATCCATATCTACTTTAGACATATAATACACCCTCCTCATAACGAACTTTTGTTCTGTAATTAAATTATATTTAATTTATTGACTTTAGTCAATAAAAATAATATTAAAAGTTCCTATTTTATTTAGGAACTTCTAATATTATTGCCTTATTTACTATTAGTTAATCTTTACTTATCTATAGAAATAGCATCTTTATTCTTTTTAAAGTAATCATATCCTGATATTAATGTTATTATTACTGATACATTTAAAGTTAATCCTGGCATAACATCAAAGAAACTACTTAAAAACTCATTTGATGTTACAAAGTTCATTAAATCAGCAGATTGTACTATATTAACCTGTATTAATAATAAAATAATAGCTACTATTTGTATTACAGTCTTTATTTTCCCCCACCAACTAGCTGCTATAACCTTTCCTTCAGATGCTGCTAAGGTTCTTAATCCTGATACAGCAAATTCTCTTGCAATAATTATTACTGCTGCCCAACTTGGCACAACCCCTAACTCAACTAATGAAATCAATGCCGCTGTTACAAGCAGCTTGTCTGCAAGAGGGTCCATGAATTTACCAAATTTAGTTATTTGATTTCTACTTCTCGCTATATACCCATCTAGCTTATCAGTTAAAGAAGCTAATATAAATATAAATGTTGCAATAAATGTACCATATGGTATTCCTTGTACTGCAATAAATACAAGGAATACTGGCACTAAAAATATTCTAATTAACGTTAATTTATTTGCTAAGTTCATATACAACAACTCCCATTAAGTCATAATCAGCGCTTTCAACTATTTTAACCTTAACAATGCTTCCTACTTCTATTTTCATTAAAGATTTAAATATTATCATACCATCTATTTCTGGTGCCATTTCATAACTTCTACCATAATAAGAATCCCCATTAAATCCTTCAACTATACATTCGTATACTTTTCCTATTTTATTTGCATTGTTATCCTTAGAAACCTGCTGTTGTACTTCCATTAATTCTTTTTCTCTTACTTCTTTTACTTCCTCTTCAATTTGATTATCCATAATTGAAGCTGGTGTTCCCTCTTCTCTTGAGTATTTAAATACCCCTACTTTTTCAAGCTTATAATCATTTAAGAATTCTTTTAATTCATTAAAATCATTTTCACTTTCTCCTGGGAACCCAACAATTAAAGAAGTTCTTAATGTTATTTCAGGCATCCATTTTCTAAGTTCATTAATTTTATCAATTATTTTCTCTTTAGTTGTTCTTCTACCCATAAGCTTTAACACATTATTTGATATGTGCTGTATTGGTAAATCAAGATACTTTAAGACTTTTTTGTTACTTGCCATTTCCTCTATAAGTTCACCATATATCTCTTCAGGGTAACAATAAAGAATTCTAATCCATTCAATTCCTTCTATTTTTGACAATTCACTTATTAATTTATGAAGAGTTTTTTCTCCATAAATATCACTTCCATAAAGAGTTGTATCTTGAGCTATTAAAATTAATTCTTTTACACCCATTTTACTTAATTTAGAAGCTTCATCTATTATGTTTTCCATCTTTCTACTTCTAAACTTTCCTCTTATCTTCGGAATTATACAATAAGTACAAAAATTATTGCATCCTTCTGCTATTCTAATATACGCAGTATGACTTTTAGTTGTTAGTATTCTCTCACCTTCATTAATGTTGCTATCAGAATAATTAACTTCAAGTGCTACCTTTTCTTCTCTTATGAAATCATAAATTATTTTATCTATAACCTTATAATCATTTACTCCTAACATTATATCAATCTCAGGCATTAACTCTTTTAATTCTTTTCCATATCTTTGAGTTAAACAACCTGTTGCAATTAATAATTTACAATTGTATTTTGTTTTATATTCTGCCATTTCTAAAATAGTATCAATTGATTCTTGTTTTGCTGTCTCAATAAATCCACATGTATTAACTATTATTATATCAGCTTCTTTTGCATTATTAGTTATTTCATACTCTTTATTTATAACACCTAGCATTATTTCTGAATCTACTCTATTTTTATCACAACCTAGACTTATCATTCCAACTTTATATTTACTCAAATTAATTTCCTCCTGCGTTTTAAACTTTAAATATTAATTCACTGTATATTATACTACATTTTCTTTCAATTAACATAGTTAATTTTACTCTTCACTATAATTTTCTGCAGCTACTAAATCTTCCTTTTTCACTAAAACTTGTCTAGGCCTACTTCCATCCTTAGGAGAGATTACACCTCTTTCTTCTAACTGTTCCATTATCCTAGCCGCTCTATTAAATCCAACTCTAAGTCTTCTTTGTAAAAATGATGTTGATGCTTGCTCATAGTCAACTACAAGCTCTATTGCTTTTTGAAGAAGTTCATCTCCGTCATCTTCACTGTCACTGTTTTTAGCTGCTTCATCTGTTGTATTATTTATATGCTGAATAATTTCATCCTTATACATATTATTCTTATCATCCTCTTTAATAAATCCTACAACCTTCTCTACTTCCTCTTCTGAAATAAAGCATCCTTGTATTCTTATAGCCTTAGATTCGCCTGTTGGATGATACAACATATCACCTTTTCCTAGAAGTTTTTCTGCCCCTGCACTATCTAAAATTGTTCTTGAATCAATTTGAGAGGAAACAGCAAATGAAATTCTAGATGGAATATTTGCTTTAATTACCCCTGTTATTACGTCAACTGATGGTCTTTGTGTTGCAATAACCAAGTGCATTCCTGCTGCTCTTGCCATTTGTGTCAATCTACATATATAATCTTCCACATCATTTGGACATGCCATCATTAAATCTGCAAGCTCATCTACAATAATAACTATATAAGGCATTTTTTCATTTACAATACCTTTTTCATACATCTTATTATATGAGTCTATATTTCTAACTCCCATTTCAGCAAAAGTATTATATCTTTTTGTCATCTCATTAACTGCCCAATTCAATGCAGCTGCTGCTTTTTTAGGATCTGTTACTACTGGTATTAATAAATGTGGTATTCCATTATAAACATTTAATTCTACTACTTTTGGATCTACCATTAAGAATTTAACATCATCTGGTGAATATTTATATAGTATTGATATAATTAAGGTATTTATACATACACTCTTACCTGAACCAGTGGCCCCTGCAATTAATGTATGTGGCATCTTGCTTAAATCTCCTACTATACATTTACCTGCAATATCTTTTCCTAATGCAAATCCTAATTTCTTATCTGTATTTTGGAATTCCTTAGAATCTAATACCTCTTTTAAATAAACAGGTGTTTGCTTTAGGTTTGGAACCTCAATTCCAATTGCTGCTTTTCCTGGAATAGGAGCTTCTATTCTAACTCCTTTTGCTGCCAACCCTAATGCTATATCATCTGATAAATTAACAATCTTACTTACCTTAACCCCTGGGCTTGGTTGTAACTCAAATCTTGTTACCGAAGGCCCCTTACTTACTTGATTTACTTTAGCAACTACACCAAATGAAGCTAGGGTTTCTTCTAATTTATTTGCATTTTCTATTAATTCTTTTTTATCTGTACTCTTTAACTTTGTACTTGCATTTACATTTAGCAAACTAGTATCAGGATAAATATATATCTTCTCTTCCTTCTCTTCTTTAATTTGCTCCTCTATCTCCTTATTAACAACTTCTTTTTCTTCACTTCTAAGCTTTGTAGATTTTGGTTCATTTTTCTTTTCATCAAAACTTTCAATAAATGTTGTTATTTCTTCTTGTTCCACTGCTGGTGTTTCTATATTTTTTTCTTCATTACTTATTTCTAAGCCCTCTTCTATGGTAGCATTTTTCATGAAATCTAGTATTTTAATCTTATTACTAACACCTGCTAGGAACTCATCCTTTTCTTCATAAGGTTCTTCTTTATTAATAATATTAATATACTCTTCCTTTTTAGCTACCTTACTAACCTTTCGTTTTTCATTTATTTCTCTTCCCTTTGATT
Organism: Clostridium sp.; assembly: GCA_051653165.1. Classification (GTDB taxonomy): domain Bacteria; phylum Bacillota; class Clostridia; order Clostridiales; family Clostridiaceae; genus Clostridium. The sequence continues at coordinate 9,381 of JBOFVP010000169.1, read as the reverse complement.
TAACCTTTATGCCTAAATCATATAACGTTATGTTAAATATCATTATAAAGGATATTGCACAAATAGTAACATAAAGTATATATGATCCTAAATTACCTAGAAGCTTAAATAATGGGAAGGTAATTAAAAATCCAATAACTCCTGCATGAGGATTACTTTCCCCCATTGCAATATTAGTTAATTCATTAAAGAAATCTACGTTTACTCTTTTAGTTACCGCTATATTTTCTAATACTTGCATATGAATAGTTCCAAATATTAATATAACTACCATAACAACAAAAGATACTCCATAAAATCTTTTAGATAATTTTATTTCCCCTTTGCACTTTACAAAATTAAATCCTAAATATAATAAATAAGGAGGAATGAAATATGTCCCTACTCCAAGTAGTCTATTTCCTATATTTTGAGCCATAGTTGATAATATTCCAATAAAATTTGTATAAATTGCTATTGTTAATAATATACCAACAGCTATAAATATAACTCCTTGTATATCTTTATTATTTTCAGGTGCTTTTTTATTTTTTGTATTTCTATTATTCTGCGTTTTTTTTCTACTCAAAATTAATCACCCCGTATAATGTTTTCTACACTTATGTAAAATCTCCTTTATTTTAGAATAAAAAATCAGCTATGTAATTTATAGCTGATTTTATTGACTATTTTCCATCTATTAAATCATTTAGTTTACTAATAGCCTCTTTTATTCCTCCAACCTCATCAATTAACCCACATTCAACTGCTTGATTACCAATTAACAATGTTCCAACATCATTTAAAAGTTCATCAGTTTGCTTCATAAAGTTTTCTAATGTATCTTTTTTAATATTAGATGTTCTTACAACAAAATCATTAATTCTTTCTTGCATTTTCTTGAAATATTCAAAGGTTTGAGATACCCCAATAATAAACCCATTCATTCTTATCGGATGAATTATCATTGTAGCTGATGGAGTTATAAAAGAATAATTAGATGATGTTGCAAGGGGAACTCCTATAGAGTGTCCTCCTCCAATTACTATTGATACTGTAGGTTTTGATAAAGAGTTTATCATTTCTGAAATTGCTAAACCTGCCTCTACATCTCCTCCTACTGTATTTAAAACAATAAGTACACCCTTAACCTTATCATTTTGTTCCATAGAAATTAATTGTGGAATAATATGTTCATATTTTGTGGCTTTTGTTTGCGGTGGTGAAACATTGTGACCTTCAATTTGCCCTATTATGGACAATACTTGTATTCTTTCATTTGGACTTGATGCTTGGGTGTTACCAAACTCTTTTATTGATTCAATTTCCGCCTTTTCCTTGCCCTTGCTTTTTTCTTCATTAGACTTTACACTGTATAAATCATTACTCATAGCTATCCTCCTGTACAATTAGTTTGCACAGGAGGATAATTTTTATACTATGCTAATTCAAATGATTTATGAAGTGCATTTATTCCTTTTGCTACATCATCTGTATTAACTAAACACCAAATAGTCATATTTGAATCTGCTGTTTGTAAAACTTCTATATTTTCTTTACTTAATGCAGTAATTATTTTAGCCATTACTCCAGGAATTCCATGCATACCTGCACCAACTGCTGCTATCGTACTACAATTTTCAATTAAATTATATTTAAGTCCTACATTATCTAAAATATTTATTAAGTCTTTCTTTCTTGAGCTATCTATTGTAAAGACTTGCTCTTTTGGGAATATATTTATTAAGTCTAAACTTATATGATGATTTGCTAATAATTCTAATACTTCTCTATAGCTTTCATTCTCTAAGTTTTCCTCTAATTTTATAATTACTTGTATTCTGTTATTTGTACTTGTTACACCTGTAAGTAACTTTGTTGATTGCTTATCACCAAATGCACTTATTAACGTTCCTTTACACTCACTCATAGTATTTTTAATATACATTGGAATATTACCCTTCATAGCTATATCAACAGCTTTAGGATGTATTACCTTTGCTCCATGATGTGCTAACTGGAACATTTCACTATAACTTACTTCACCTATTAATGCTGCGTCTTTAACCACTCTTGGGTCTGCAGTCATTATACCGTCAACATCAGTATAAATTTCAATTGCTTCTGCCTTTAAGGCTGAACCTAAAATTGCTGCTGATGTATCTGATCCCCCTCTTCCAAGTGTAGTGAAAAATCCATCCTCAGTTATTCCTTGAAAACCTGTTACAACCGGAACTTTATTTTGTGCTAGGGCTTCTAAAATATGCTTAGTCCTAACATCAATAAATTGAGCATCTCCAAAGGTATTGTTTGTTATTATACCAGCTTGCCCCCCTGTAAAAGGTATTGCATCTATTCCTTCTTTATATAATGCATCGCTCATTACCACTGATGATATAAATTCACCACAACACATTAAAAGGTCTGATGCTACTTTATTGGTACTTTTGAACTCTTCATTAACCATTGATAATAATGTATCCGTAGCATATGGATCACCATTTCTTCCCATTGCTGATACTACTACTACAGGACTAAAACCATTATTAATTGCATTTCTAATTTTGCTAATTACATTTGCTCTTCTTTCTTTTGAAGAAACGGAAGTCCCTCCAAATTTTTGTACTAATATCTTCACAGTCTCTCACTCTCTCCTTTAATTAGCATTCTACTATATAATACTCTCAAATGGTCATAAAGTATATAATTTTATTAAGTTTTATTAAGTTTTATAATTATTATTATCTAGAACCTTGATTTTCTGATTTCATTTTCATCTGCATCAACAATAATAGCTTTAACTCCAACCTTTTTAACTGACTCCCAAGGTATTTCGAAGTATTCACGCTGTCCTCCAAATATACCCATCTTTCCACCTACTGAAACCATTAATGCAACTAAATTTCCCTTTTCATCAACAACTAAATCATTATCTTGTAGCTGATCATACCTCTCTCCATCACTTACATTTATAATTTCAAATCTCTCTATTTCACTTAAATATTTTATATTACCATTTCCAGTTCCTTGTCCATAATTATTTCCATACATAAAAAAACCTCCCTAATTGTTATGTAGCCTTAATTAACTATATGTACATTAGGGAGACTTTATTACTTTAAACTTCTTTTTTATTTACTTTATTCTCAAATGCATAACCTGATGGGAATATTATAGAATTTAACTCTTCAACATCTACCTTAGGTCCCACATAGGATGCATTCATAATTCCATCTTTAAATACTTCCTTCATTACAAAATCCAAATCGTCTCTAGAAACCTTATCAATTTTCTCAATAACATCCTCTTGAGTTCTAACTCTTCCTCTATATAACAAACTTCTTGCATTAGCAAACATCCTAGATGATGTACTTTCTAACCCTAGAATATAAGAACTCTTAATCTTCTCTTTATTAATAAATAATTGCTCATCAGATAATTCTATATTTACAAAATTATTAAGTTCTCTATTTATAACTTCTAATGCCTTTGGAGCCTGTGATTTTGCTAATCCAGTGTATATATTAACACTACCAGCCCCCATATATTGATGGGCATATGAATAAATTGAATAACAAAGCCCTAGCTCTTCTCTAACCTTTTGGAATAATATTGATGAAGCTCCTCCTCCAAAAATATTATTTAATAATGTTAGGGCATACCCTTTTTCATGGCCAATCTCTAATCCTTTAAGAGCTAAATTTATATGAAGTTGTTCTATATCCTTATAAATATATCCTGTTCCTGAATGAACATAACTAGCATCATATTTTACTATATTAGGTTTATTAGTTTTCCATTGTCCAAAATATTTTTCTATTAAATCCTTTACTTCATCATCATTAAACTTTCCACAAATTGATATTACTGAATTTGATGGAGTATACTTTTCATCGATGAAGTCCAATATTTTTTTTCTTGTTAATAATGAAACTTTATCCTTTGTTCCAAGTATTGGTTTTGCAATAGATGAATTTCCATAAATAACTTCAGATACTAAATCTTCTAAAACATCCTCTGGTAAATCTTCAGTCATATTTATTTCTTCTAGAACTACACCCTTTTCTTTTTCTATTTCCTCTTCATTAAATGTAGAGTTAAGCAATATGTCTGATAATACATCTAAACTTAACTCTAAATGTGTATTTAAAGCCTTAACGAAATAACAAGTTCCTTCTTTTGATGTATAGGCATTTATTTGCCCTCCTACATTTTCAATTTCTTCCATTATTTTTTTTGCAGTTCTATTTTTAGTTCCTTTAAAAAACATATGCTCTATAAAATGTGATATTCCACTTAATTCTTCACTTTCATTTCTTGACCCATTTTGAATCATAACCCCAACTGATATTGAGTTTACACCTTCAAGCTTTTCTGTTACAATTTTCAATCCATTTTTTAATGTGTATACATTTATCATAATTTCCTCCTACTATAAAATGCATTACTTAAAGTATAACATTATGATAAACTTTTACAATATTATTTTATAATTTTACTCAATAAAATAATTGCCAAGGCCACCTTGAAGCTGTCGATTATTTTTCGTTCAGTTAAATTGTGGGAGTGTTAGCATGGTAGCAATCAGATAAAATAAAAAAAAACTGCTTACGCAGTTTATTTTATTGCTCGTTATTTGATTCTTCGTTATCTACTAACGCATCTTTTCTTGAAAGATTAACTCTACCTTGGTTATCAATTTCTGTAACCTTAACAAGTATTTCATCTCCAACTGAAACAACATCTTCAACTTTATTAACTCTAGCCTTATCAAGCTTAGAAATATGGCATAAACCTTCTTTATTAGGAAGTATTTCTACAAATGCTCCAAATGCAGCTATTTTAGTAACCTTACCTAAATATACTTCTCCTACTTGAACTTCTCTAGTTAATCCATCAATTATCTTAAGAGCTTCGTCTACTCCATCATGATTTTCAGAAGATACAAATACTGATCCATCTTCCTTAATATCAATCTTAACTCCAGTATCAGCAATTATTTTATTAATTACTTTTCCACCAGGCCCTATTACGTCTCTAATTTTTTCTGGATTAATTGACATTGTCTTAGTTTTAGGTGCAAACTTAGATACTTCTTTTCTTGGCTCTGGTATGCACTCTTGAATCTTTTCTAAAATTACCATTCTAGCTTTTCTTGCATTTATAATTGAATCTTCAATTACTTTAAAGCTTAATCCCTTAAGTTTAGTATCAACTTGAATTGAAGTAATACCTTCAGTTGTACCTGCAACCTTAAAGTCCATATCTCCAAAGAAATCTTCTATTCCTTGAATGTCTGTTAATACTTCTTCTTCAGTTAAATCTTCTGAAGTTATTAATCCCATTGCTATACCAGCAGCTGGTCTCTTTAACGGAACTCCTGCATCTAATAATGCTAAAGTTGATCCACAAACTGATGCTTGTGAAGTTGATCCATTTGAACTTAATACTTCTGATACTAATCTAATAGTGTATGGGAATTCTTCTTCTGATGGAATTAATGGCTCTAATGCTCTTTCAGCTAAAGCCCCATGACCAATTTCTCTTCTTCCTGGACCTCTTAATGGTCTAACTTCTCCTACAGAGTAAGCTGGGAAGTTATAGTGGTGCATGTATCTCTTGTTTTGTTGCTCATCTATACCATCTAATATTTGGAACTCACTTACTGAACCTAATGTTGCAACAGTCATTACTTGAGTTAATCCTCTTCTAAATAATCCTGTTCCATGAGTTCTTGGAAGTATTCCAACATCACATTGTAATGATCTTATTTCATCAAAAGCTCTTCCATCAACTCTTCTTTTATCTTTTAGAAGCATATATCTTACTGCTTCTTTTTGCATGCTGTATAATACTTCTTTGATATCCCCAGCTTTATCTACATATTTTTCTCCAAATGCTTCAAAAACCTTCTCATTTACAGCGTCAATTGCTGCATTTCTTTCATCTTTTTCAGTAATATACATTGCATCTTTAACCATTTGAGTTGCAAAGTCTTTTACATCTTTAATAAGTTCTTCATCAATCTTGTATAAAAGTGGCTCTGGTTTAACCTTACCAAATTTAGCTCTTGCTTCTTCTTGGAATGCAACTAACGGTTGACACGCATCGAATCCAAATTTAATAGCTTTAAGCATAACATCTTCTGGTATTTCATCTCCACCAGCTTCTACCATCATTACTTTTTCTTTAGTTGCACATATTGTTAATTGCATTTTACTTTCTTCTCTTTCCTTTTGTGTCGGATTAAGAACTAAATTTCCATCAATTAACCCTACTGAAACCGCTGCTACTGCATCTGTAAAAGGTAGGCTTGATAACATTAACCCCATTGACCCTGCATTAATTGCTAATATGTCTGGTACGTTATCCTTTTCAACTGATACAACAGTTGTAACCACTTGAACATCATTTCTGTAACCTTTAGGAAATAATGGTCTAAGTGGTCTATCAATTGCTCTTCCATTTAATATTGCTTTATCTGATGGCTTTCCTTCTCTCTTTAAGAATCCACCAGGTATCTTCCCAACTGAATATAATCTTTCTTCATACTCAACACTTAATGGGAAGAAATCTATTCCTTCTCTTGGATTTTGTGAACCATTTACATTTACTAATATAACTGTTTCACCATAATTCATAAAAATAGCAGAATCTGATAAGAATCCAACTTTTCCAGTTTCAACTCCCATTTCTCTTCCTGCTACCATTATAGATAATTTGTTACTCATAAAGGACCTCCCTTCATCCTATTTCAAATATTATGTTTAACATATTTTTCTTGTTAAATTAAAATAATAGAGCGGTTAAACCGCTCTAAGATTATCTTCTTAAACCTAATTTTGCTATTATAGCTCTGTATCTTTCGATATCTTGCTTAGCTACATAGTTTAAAAGACCTCTTCTTTGTCCAACCATCATTAATAATCCTCTTCTTGAGTGATGATCTTTCTTGTGAGTTCTTAAGTGATCAGTTAAGTAGTTAATTCTTTCTGTTAATAATGCAATTTGAACTTCTGGTGAACCTGTATCTGTTTCACTCTTCCCATATTGCTTAATGATTTCTAATTTTCTTTGCTTATCCATTGTAAATACCTCCTAATAATTATCGCCATAGCCCAAGTAATAAGACGGCACCCTCAAAACTTAGTACTAGGTTCTCTTTTCTTTGTTATTATAACAAATGACAAATACTTTGTAAATGTTAATTTATTACTTCACATAAAGTTTTTGATTTTTTGCAAAAGCTTCATCTAGTTTTAATTGAGATAATAGTTCTTTTAAAGAATTAAATTTTTTCTCACCTCTAATATAACTTAAAAATGATACTCTTATTTCTTTTTCATAAATCTCTTCATTAAAATCTAGTATAAAAGTTTCTACTGATATATTCTTGCCATTAACTGTGGGATTCATACCTACATTTGTAATTCCTTTATAGATTTTTTTATCATAAAGTACATTTGTATAGTAAACTCCCGTTTTAGGCAATAGCATATTTTCATTAATTTTTAAATTAGCTGTCGGAAACCCTATTGTTCTACCTAGTTTTTTTCCATGTGTAACTATACCACTTATTGAATATGGTCTTGATAACATATGGTTAACTTCTACAATATCACCATCAATCAGCTCTTTTCTTATTCTTGAAGAACTTACTACTATATCCTTAAAGGTAAAAGGCTCTAATACAAATAATTCATAATTATATTTTCCACTTAATTCTTTAAGTAATGTTATATCACCTAAATTCTTAAATCCAAATCTATAATTAAATCCTACAACTATTCCTTTTACATTATAGTTAACAACTAAATTTTTAACAAATTCCTCTGGAGTTAACTTCATAAACTCACTTGTAAATTCCTCAAAAACCAAATAATCTAGCCCTAAGCTTCTTAGAGTTTCTTCTTTTGTATTATTATCCATTAAAAGTTTCGGTGGATTTTCCTTGTTTAAAATGGTTCTTGGATGATTTTTAAATGTATAAACCATACTTGCCCCATCTTTCTCCCTTGCTTCATTTATTACTTTTTCTATTAATGATAAATGTCCAAGGTGGAGCCCATCAAAACTTCCTAAGGCTACGTAGTTATTTTTAGAAAATTGAATTTTATCTCTATTTTCTATTACCTTCATTGACCTTCTCCATCCTATAATAGCTTTTCTATTTTAAATCCCTTACCATCCTTTTTTCCTAAACCTAAAAAGACATTATTATCTACATATACCCTGTATAGCTTATTTTCTTCAACTCTACATTCACCATACATTCTATTGTCCATTACATTTACACCATTTCGAAGTAGTTTTCCATAATACTCATTTACTGAAATACTTTCAAAATCCTTTAATGCCTCTTCTACTGATATAATATAATCACTTATATTTTCTTCAGTTAAATCATTAATATTAAGGGAATCCTTTTCAAAAAATCTTGATGTTTGTGTTCTTCTAAGATAAACCATAGTTCCACCTACATTTAACTTTTCACCTATATCATAGCATAAGCTTCTTATATAGGTTCCCTTAGAACAACTTACTTCCATTGAGATATAAGGTAATTCTAACTTTATATTAGATATATCAATTATGTTTACTAAGCGCCCTTCTCTCTCAACTTCAATCCCTTTTCTTGCAAGTTCATATAATCTCACACCATTTTGCTTTAATGCGGAATACATAGGTGGTATTTGACTATACTCCCCCTTAAAAGATTTAATCACTTCTAATACAGCATCTTCTGTTAAATGGCTTGTGTCACTTTCCTGTATTACCTTTCCTTCTAAATCATATGTATCTGTTATTAATCCTAATTTGAATTTCACAAAATATGTTTTAGAAGAATTCATAATATAATCAATTAACTTTGTACCTTTTCCTAATGCAACGGGTAAAACGCCCTCTGCCTCTGGGTCTAAAGTTCCTGTATGACCAACCTTTTTCTGTTTAGCTACTTTTTTCACTATTCTTACAACATCAAAAGATGTCATTCCACTATTTTTAAATATATTTAATATTCCATCCATATGCTACATCACTTTTTCTATTTCATTTAGTATATTTTTTTTTGCTTCTAGTAGTGTTACATCTCTTTGCATTAATCCTGCAGCCTTCACATGACCACCACCGCCAAATTTTTCAGCAACACTTCTTACATCAATATCATTTTTACTTCTTAATGATGCTTTTGCTCCTTCAGAAGCTTCTTTAATTAATACTGCAACTTCTACGCCTTCAATTGACAATATTGGTTGAATTACTCCACCTGTTTCTGCCTTTTTTCCGCCATATCTTTCTAACAGTTCACTATCTAATGCTATTAAAGCTACTTTGTTATCAAAATGCATTTCTAATTTACAAAGTGCTTCTCCTAATAATCTTAATTCTACCTCTTTAATA